>CAYYBV010000011.1:6711-10193 GCA_964469675.1 uncultured Verrucomicrobiota bacterium | reverse complement strand
ATTTCTGTGCATCCCGACGGACGTGATTCGATCAGTCCGCGCGTGTAGGGATGCGCGCCCCGGCCCAGTATTTTTTCAACTGGCCCACGCTCCACTATGCGCCCGGCATACATGACATTTAACCGCCGGGCCACACCAGCCACGAGCCCCAGGTTATGCGTAATCAGCAACATAGCCATGCCCAACTCCGCCTGCAAACTGACCAGTAGGTCCAGAATTTGAGCCTGGATCGTCACATCCAGGGCCGTGGTAGGCTCATCGGCCACCAGCAGGCGGGGACGACAGGCCAAGGCCATGGCGATCATAACCCGCTGTTGCATGCCACCGCTCAACTCGTGGGGATACGCGCCCAGTCGGCGTTCGGGTTCCGGCAGACCGACGCGGCGCAGCAGACTGATAACTTCATCCCGGACCGCCAGGCCCGGCCGGTGTAACTTGAGCGCCTCGGCAATTTGCCAGCCGACCCGGAAGACGGGATTAAGCGAAGTGGCCGGCTCTTGAAAAACATAGGCGATTTCCGCGCCGCGCAGCCGGCACAGCTGTTTGCGATCCATGGACAGCACATCGCGTCCGGCAAACCGAATCGTGCCACCGGCCACGTAGCCGCTCGTGCCGATCAGTCTGGTTAAAGCCAGCGCCGTGACACTTTTGCCGCAGCCGCTCTCCCCCACCAACGCAACCGTTTCACCCGGCGCCACGCCAAATGACACGCCGCTCACCGCCCGGATCGGTTCCGTCCGCGTCCGGAAAAAAACATTGAGCTTGTCCACGTCCAGTAAATTATTTTCCATAACCAAAAAACCGGCACGCCCGGCGCCACAAACGCCGGGCATCAAGTTAAAAACGTCCGCCAGACTGTGTTACATAATCGCAATTAATCCGATCAATAATATCACAAAGCGCGTCCAGCGTGCCGACCAGATAATCGGCCGGCGGATCGGGGCGTAGCGTGGTCAGCGCGCTTTCCAGGAACACCGTGGGGGCGCCGGCGCGCTGGCCGGCCTCAATATCATAGCGATAGTCACCCACCATCAGCATGGCCGTGGACGGCACGTGCAACCGGCGGGCAGCCAACAGGACCCCTTCGGGATCGGGCTTTTGATGTTGGACCTGCTCGCGGGTAATAATAACGTCAAAATCATCCGAGCACAAATGGGCAAAGTTTCGCAGCGCCAAATCCACCGAGGCCCGCCGGTTGCGCGTAAGAATACCACACCGGATATGGCGCCGTTTAAGGAACTGGACCAGCTCCTCGGCACATCCGTTGGGACGGGCACATCGGGCGGCACTCTCTTCAAACTGCTCCAGCACCCGCCACGCCCGCAACTGGTCCGACCGGGAAGGCAGGCCGGCGATGAACTCCAGGATGGTTGCATCTTCCGGGCAATTGATCGCTTTTTTTATCCCGGCAAAATCAATGTTGCCCGGCAGCGTCAGGGTCCCGTCAAAATCGAATAAAACTGCGCGGATGCAATTCATTGATAATTTACCGTAAAATTAATATCATCACGCCCCATGACTAGTCTTGCCTCAACTACCATTGCCTGCGCCCGGTGCGGCGCGTGCTGCCGCCAGCCGGGCGACGTGCGCCTGCAAACCGATGAAACCGAAGCCATCGCCCGGTTCCTGCATCTGAAGGTCCACGCCTTTACCGCCGCCTATACCCGCCTGCGCGCGAACCGTTCCGGGCTCATCCTGGCCGAAGCGCCCAGCGGCGCCTGCATCTTCCTGCAGGATAACTTATGCCGGATCCAAGCGGTCAAACCCCGCCAGTGCCTTGCTTATCCGGCAGCCTGGCATATTCCCGGCGAAGCACAATTCTGCCGCGCCCGGCGCGCTCCCGTTGCTCCCTGACTGCCAACCGCTTTCCGCTTGTTTTGCGCATCCGTCGCCCATCAGCGCTCGCTGGTTCTCAAACGCGGGTCAAACGCATCGCGCAAAGCGTCGCCGAGCAGGTTAAACGCCAGCACGATGAAAAAAATCGCGGCAGTCACAAAAGTCATTTCCCACCATACGCCCTGCCAGAGGCGCAGGCGCGCGTTGCTGATCATGATTCCCCAGGAGGGCTCACCCTGCACGCCAATCCCCAGGAAGCTCATGAATACTTCCGTGGAAATGGCCGCGGGAAAACGCAGGGAAAAGGTTATGATGACGATGTGAAACACATTGGGCAGAATATGCCCGAACATGATCCGGCAAGGCCCGAGCCCGAGCACCCTGGCCGCCTGCACGTAAGGACGCGCCTTGTGCTTCAGCACCTCGCCCCGGATCAGGCGGCACAGGTTCACCCAGGTTGTCAAACCAATGCCCAGGTACACGCCCAGCAACCCCTTGCCGACCACCATGGCAATGGCCAGGATAAACAACAGGCCGGGAATGGACGAGAAGGTGGAATAAAGCCAGACGATGAAGTCATCCGTTTTGCCGCCAAAATAACCGGCCAGACATCCCAGAATGACGCCGATAGGAATGGCAATACAGGCAGTGATAATCCCGACCTGGAAGGCAATCCGTGCTCCCTGGACCGTGCGCTGGAACACATCGCGCCCCAGGTTATCCGTACCGAGCGGATGATGGGCCAGCCGGCACAAGCCCGTATAAAACCGCGCGGCAAAACCGTGCGCCGGCAGCCGGCCGGAATTGGCAACGGCGGCGGCGCCGGCACCGTGATCAACGAGCGGGGCCAGGGCGAACGGATGCCGGAATACGCTGGGCGGCAGATACTCCTCCGTCAAATTGGTCTGCTGGTAGGACGGCGCCGTATCATGCCAATGAAAATACCAGAAAACGCCCTCACCATAGAGTGCCATCGCCAGGTAAATGACAATGATCCAGAATGACACCACGGCCAGGCGGTCACGGCGCAACTGCCGCCACGCATCCACCCAGAGCGAATGATTGGATTGCACTTTATTCATCCGTAACTTTTCGGCGCCGTCACCGGCGCAGTCACAAAAGACTTATTGATCGGCCATTCGTAATTCCGGTTTACCTACCCCGTTATTCCAACCGCACCCGCGGGTCAAAGAGCGCATAGCACAGATCGGTTGCCAGGTTGGCAATCACGTACAGGATGGAGCCGATCAAAACGATGGCCCGGATAACATCCACGTCGGAATAATTCACGGCATTGATCCCCATATTGCCCAGGCCGGGAATGCCGAAGAAACTTTCCAGCAGCAGACTGCCGGTATAAAGGAACGGGATGGCGATCACCACATTGGTCAGGATCGGGATCATGCCGTTTTTCAGCACGTGCTTGAACAGGACGCCCGTCCGACTCACGCCCTTGGCCAAAGCCGTGCGCACATAATCACGGTACATCTCGTCCAGCATGATGGTGCGATAAAACCTGACATTTTCACCCAAGCCGCTGACCACGCCAACCAACACCGGCAGGAGCAAAAAAGACCATGACTCAAAACCCCATATGGGGAACCAGCCCCAGCGGTAGCCCAGCATATATTGACCAAAGATGATCC
>CAYYBV010000011.1:0-6697 GCA_964469675.1 uncultured Verrucomicrobiota bacterium | reverse complement strand
TAATTCACGCTCATCAGCACCACGGCCAGCACCACAATCAGGCGGTCCACGAAAGTATTGCGAAAAAATGCGCACAGCAGGGCGATGCAGACCGCCACCACAAGCGAGGTTACAAAGATCGGCACGGTCAGGCACAGCGACGGACCAATGCCGTCCTTCAACATTTGCGCCACGCGCTGATTGGTGAAATGCGATTTCCCGAAGTCCAGCCGCGCAATCTGCGCGAGATAAAACACAAACTGGGTGTCAAACCAACTCGCGTTTTGCCGCCGCAGCTTCAGCGCGCAGATCTCCAACGCCCCGCCCGTGACGCCTACCAGCATTTTAATATCCGCCGGAGCCGCACCGACCGCAAACGGGATTTTGACCGTTTGCCAGGCGCTGTTTGTGGCCAGGACCAGCAGTGGGCGCTCCAGGCCGGCGCTGGCCGAAACGCTCTTGAACACTACCCGGCCGGCAGGCAGGCGATATTTAAGCATCCATTGATAAGTCGTTTGAGGCTTCAGCAGGAAGGCCAGCGGCAGGACATAATCCTTGCCGGGCACCAACGTGATCAGGCCCGGCATGCGATGCTGGGCGGGGGTGTGGGTAACTCCCGCGACTTGGCGCCATGGCCCGGCATTGCGCGCGAAGGACGTATCCGCATAGGCGCGGGTGGCGCTCCAACGTCCCAGCAGCAGCGGCTTATTAAAGCCACGTTGCTCGTCGTACTCCTCCAGCGCCCTGGGTGAAATGTTTTTGCCGAGCGTCATGGCCGCCGGGCTGCCGCCCACTATATTAAACAAGACAAAAGTAATCACAATGACCCCGAAAACGGTCGGAACCATCTGGAAAATGCGGCGTATGATATAGCGCAACATGTTTTGTACCTACCCGGCGAGGAAAAACAGAATTCAGGAGTCAGAATTCAGAATGGCAAGCGCATAGGCCTCCTGTAGCTTGCTGACTTCACATACCTTCGGCGGTGTCCTCATTCTGTCTCCTGACTTCGGTCTACTTTCCTAAAAACGGCACAACGGCGGTTGCTTCCGGCATCAGGTAATAGGTCGGCCGCCGGATGCCTGCGCCCGCCAGTTGATTGCACGCCAGAAGGACGGCGGTTTCCAGGTCTGGCGCTGTCGCAATGCCCAAGTCCGCCACATCCCGCGCACTCAACTTTGAAACCAGTATCGCGCGGGCACCACGCAACCGCGTGGACAAGGCCGTCTGGCCGTTGACCTCGGGACTTTGCCGCAAGCCCCGGTAGATTTCGGCTAGCGTGCCCCGCGTAAGCCAGTAGCGAAAACGCTCGTCGCCGAGCCCTTCCGCACAAGGGGCCAGCAGGACGATGCGCCCGGCTTCCTGAACCGCCCGCGACGCATTAAACAGGGCTTTATGGGCCTGAATCCAGTTGCCGGCGCCGCGGGCGGCAGCCACGACAAAATCCGCTGGCTTACGGATATCGACACGGGCAATCTTTTCCACCAACCGGCAAGCGGCGCGATGGGCCAGGTCCAGGTCGCCCGCAAAGATCCCAGCCAAACACCCGGATGGCGTCAGCACGGTGTTGACAATAAAATCCGGCGGATGTAACCGCGCGCTTTCCAGCATCTCTTCGGCCACAGGATTTGCGTCCAAGCATCCGATTTTAACCCCGCTCCGGATGCGGTCCTGCTGCGGGTCAAGCGTCAGACTGTGGTTATAGGCAATCGTGGGGCGTCCGGCCAGGCCGGGGATGAGCGCCTTGCGGCCACCCCCAAACCCGGCATGGTAATGATAGGTCGCAGCGCCAAGCAAGACCAAACGATCGGCTTCCACCGCCCGCCGGTTAAGGTACACCGTATGGCCGCGGCGGGTTTGGCCGATGGGAGCCAGGCCGGCGGCGTCATCCGGATTGTGGATAAAAACACGGCCGGCAAAAGCCGCGCGCAGTCCGGCGCCAAGAATCTTGTCAAGCTCTTCCGGGGTCGGCGGGCGATGAATGCCGGTGGCCACCAGGATAAAAAAATCGCGCATCCGGCAGCCACGGCCCTCCAGTCGCCGCAACAGTGCCGGCAGAACAAGGTGCGCCGCCGTCTTGCGGGTCTGGTCGGAAACCACCAGGCAGACGGATTCGCCGGGCTGAATGCAATGCTCAACAGGGCGGACGGCGCCCTGCGGCCAAATGGGGCGGTCAAGCGCCTGCTCAATGGCCGCATCGGACAACGGCGCCGCACGGAACGAAGAAACCAAAGAGCCCAGGCATTCGGCCTGGTCGGCAGGAATGGAAACAGAAATGGTCATATTTAATGCGGGCAGTATAGTGCCACGCCAGCCGGGCGTCAATGGCCGCTTATCGGATGCGCGCCGAGAGATTTGTTTCATTTTGCCGGCATTCTGGCATACTGTCCCGGCTGGCAATAAAAATCAAATTAAGGAAAACGCATTATGGATTCCAAAGCATTCATCAACGAGCAGATCGCGGCGATCCGCAAAACGGTCGGCAAGGGCATTGCCATTAACGCGCTGAGCGGCGGGGTGGATAGTTCGGTCGTAACGCTGCTGGGCCATCGGGCGCTGGGCGAGCAGATGAAAACTTTTTTTGTGGACAACGCCCTGATGCGCGCCGACGAGCCCGCGAGCATCGTAAAACTGTTCGCCGGCCTCGGTGTGCCGGTGCAAAACGTGGACGCCCGCCAGGAATTCCTGGCCGCCTTGAAGGGCATCAGCGATCCCGAGAAAAAGCGCCAGGCCATCACCGACACGTTTTACGCCAAGGTGTTTGTGCGCCTGGTGCGCAATACAAAGGCACGCTTCCTGATGCATGGCACCATATTAACTGACATTGAGGAAACCGTGGCCGGGATCAAGCGCCAGCACAATATTCTCTCCCAACTGGGCATCAAACCGGAAGAAGCCTACGGCTACGCCGTACTCGAGCCGCTGAAGACCCTGCGCAAGGACGGGGTCCGGGCCGTAGCCGCCGAACTCGGCCTGCCACCCGAAATATCCAAGCGCATGCCGTTCCCCGGCCCCGCGCTGGCCGCGCGGATTGTTGGCGAAGTTACCGAGGAAAAGTTGGATCTCGTGCGCCGCGCCACGGCCGTCGTCGAGGAGGAACTGGCCGGCTGCGGCGCCTTCCAGTACCTGGCGGTGCTCTTGAACGATTACGCCACCGGCATCCGCAACAACAAGCGCGAGTTCGGCCGGATCATCGTCGTGCGCTGTATTGAGAGTGTTGACGCCCGCACCGCCACCGCCACGCGCCTGCCGTGGGACAAGCTTGAAAAAATCTGCCGGCGCATTACGGATATCCCCGGCGTCAACCGCTGTCTCTATGACCTGACCCCAAAACCGCCGGCCACGGTGGAATACGTGTAACGGGCAAATAAAATACCTGATGGTGCTTGCCGATATTTGGCGCGCGCATCAACACCTGCCCGGGTGACACCCGGTCAGGCCATTGCCAGGATTTGTTTAAGCTTGGCGGCGGCGTCACACGCCAGGGCCATATCCGGCAGAACCAGGTCAGGCAGGCGGCTGAATGGAATCATTTCGGCGGTGATCGGGCCCTTATATTTTATTTTGGCCAGCGCGGCCAAGACGGCCTTCCAGTTGACGTCACCCTTGAGCAGATCGTCACCAAACCCGTGGAGCATTCCGCCGCAATCCTGCCGGGAAAAGTTTTTGAAATGCACGGCGGCGATACGATGGCCCAGGATCTCAATCCAGTGTTCGGGGTAACCGTTAATCAGGCATTTGCCAACATCCAGATAGACGCCAAGCCGCCGGCTCTTGAACTGGTCTACAAAAGTTTGCATGGCTATGGGATCGGTTAGAAACCAACCCCAGACATTTTCCAGGGCAATGGTTACCTTCTGCGCTTCGGCTTCCTTGAGACAAACACGCAGCGACGCGGTCGCATTTTTCCAGGCCGCCACATACGGCACAACCGGCTTGGAGGGATCCCAGGGCACGGCCACGGCGCCCGGCAGGACCAGCACGGTCTTGGCGCCAACCCAGGCGGCCACCCGCAAATATTCCTTGGTAAACTCAATGGCTTCACGCCGGACAGCGGCATTCGTGGCTGAAAGCGGATGATCCCAGTAATACCCCGTTGCCAGCGTTGCTATCCTCATTTTCAGGCTTTCCGCCTTGGCGCGGATTGCGCGGCATTGCGCTTCGGTAATACCGCGCGGGAACTCCCCCGCCCCGAAAGTCAACTCAAGGCCGCCAAGGCCCATGGCCGAAGCTTCTTCCAACGCCTGGGCCACAGGCTTCTTGCCCTCGAATCCGCCCAGTGTCCAATAGTTGATCTGATAAATATTATTCATGAATCATTCCTTTGCCAAAAGGCGTTTACTGCGGCTAATTCATCATCCAGGCATGGTTTAAGATTGAACAATCCGTTATTTTAAGCGCACGATCTTGCCCGAGCGGACTGATTTAACTTCCGCCTCGATGAGCCGAACGCTCCGCATGGCCGATTCCGGTGGAACGATCGGCGACACGCATTTGCGGCGGATGCATTCCAAAAAATGTTTTAACTCATGGACATAACCATCACCCTCCGCAACCGCCACCGGCTTGGCCGGGCCTTTGGCCGGACAGAGCCAAAGTCCCCGGGCGTCAAAAACCAGGCTCGCCTTTTCAAGGGCGATCCGGAACGCCATGGAGAACGGGAAACCGGCGTTATATTCCCAGGCGCCTTCGGCCTGGATCAGCGTGCCGGGCGCATAGTCATAAAAGGTTGTAATGTGATCCAGCCCACCATTTTTATTTTTGACGGCGCGGCTCAAAACCGAGCGCGGCTGGCCGAGCAGATAGAGCACAAAATCCGCGTCATGAATGTGCAAATCCAAAGCATCGGCGCCGCTCAAGCGGTGGTCTTCCAGCCAACCCTGCCAACTCCAGGTGGGCCGCGGGCTCACGCGGGTAAAAACGGCGCTGACCACTTTGCCGAATTTTTTACTCTTCACCAGCGTGCGGGCCCTGGCATAAGCCGGCCAGAATCGAATGCACTGGGCAACAAACAGCCGACGGCGTGCCGCGCGGGCGGCCGCGATCATGGCAGCGGCCTCGGCTGATTTCAAGGCCATCGGTTTTTCGCAGATAACATCATGCCCAGACTTCAATGCGCGGATGGCCCAGCGGGCATGGAGATAGGTCGGCAGCGTGATATCCACGACATCCACCGCCGGGTCCTTCAGCATCTCGGCGGCATCTTCGTAACAATGAATGCCGTGCAAGTTCTGGCGTTTCCCCGCCGCACCAATGTTGCCGCCAATGGCCGACCAATCCCCTGATCGCTTGCGGACATCCACATCGGCAATAGCCGTCACCTTGGCGCCTTTTATTTTAGCGTAGGTCTCGAAATGCATCTTGCCCATGAACCCCAGGCCGATGATCCCAATGTTGACACTCATGAACCGGCTCCTCATTTTATGTTCGAAACTGTGCAGCGCTTCGCGTTTTAATCGTTCAACAGCTCGCATGATGCACCATTTTGTGTGAAAAAGTATTTAGCAGGCAGCGTCTTTTTTGTCGCAATTCGGATCACCCGCCACTTGACCACCGGGGGCGCACCCTGCTAATGTTGCCATATGGATGCAGTCGCCACAAGGTATGACCCACCAGTATCATTGACCCCGTGTCCGGTGGAAACCATCACCGGCTTCTGGCGCTTTGTGCGCAAGCCTCATTTTCACTGGCACGGCCGCTCACTGCCGGGACATGTCATGCAACTGGTCGTGTCCGGATCCTACCGGCTGGTCACGGACGGCCGCGCCTACGACATCAGCAAAGGAGATGTGACCTGCTACCACGGCCCGGAAGACATCAAATGGGTCGACAATGACACGGAGGTGGTTTTATTTTCGATCGGGTTCCTGGCGCCGCAAATCGAACCACCGCCCCTGGGCGCGCGCGTAATCCGCTCGACGGCAGCCATCCGGCGGAATTTTTACAAGTTACAGGAAACATCGCTGGCGGCGGAGGGCCAACAACGCGCCCTGGGGATGCACGCCACGCTGCTTGACATCCTGCATCAAATTAACTCGCTCAGAGTCCACGTACCGCAGGCAGGACAAAGCCACGCGCCCTGGTGGGCAATCGAATCGCAGCTCCGCGAGCAAAAACTGTTCCGGCCCACGCTGCACGGGCTGAGCGCCCTGGCCGGCCGTAGCACGGCCTCCGTGGTACGGTTATGTCGACGGGCAACGGGGCTGAGTCCCCTGCAACGCGTACGGACCATCCGTATGGAAGAGTCCCGGTCGCTACTGATGTGCTCGGACCTCAACGTATCCGAGGTGGCCGAATATCTGGGGTATTCACGCGTGCACGATTTATCGCGTGACTTCAAACGCTATTTTGGCGTGCCACCCCGCGTGGCAAAGTCAACCCCGCATGGCGGTCACTCATCAAGAGGGCATTCCGCGAACCCCGCCGCCCCTGCATTCAAGAACCGCGCAAGACCGGCGCCTGGCTGAAAGGGCCACCGCGTCGCACAAGACTGCCGCTGGCGACGCCAGGTTACTGCGCGCCACGCGAAATCATGGCCTGGGCAATCTTTTCCACGGCAATGCAATAGGCCGCCTGGCGGAGTGAAACTTTTTTGGCGACGGCCATTGCCTTGACATCGGCATACGCTTTGCGCAGACGCGTAAAGAGCCGGTTGTTGACATCCTCTTCACCCAATAAAAACCTTCGCGGTTTTGAACCCACTCGAAGTAGGACACAA
>CAYYBV010000010.1:12653-21962 GCA_964469675.1 uncultured Verrucomicrobiota bacterium | reverse complement strand
GTAAGCCAAGCTGGTCGCGGTCATGATAATGTCGAGCGCTTCGCGAATGGTAACGTTTTTCACAAAAAGCGTGACCCGCCCTTCGACGGCTTTACTGGCAATAATGTTGATATTGCCTTTTTGCGCCAGGAATTTCAGAACGTCGGCGACATCAATATTTTTCAAATCCAGCGCAATCCGCCGGCTGAATCCTTCCGTGAGCGTAACGGCATTGGTTGGAAGCGCCGAGAGCGACGAGGATTGCCCCTCCACTGGATCGCCTTCAATCGGACCGCTTGATTTTTGCGCCCAGATATCGCCGGATATGGAACAAAAACACAAAGCCGCTATAATGAGGAGTATGCTGCCGATCAGCGCTGAAAATCGGTTCGTTGTCGCGTTCATTTGGAATAACACTTTTTCAATTTTAAGCCTTCGATTTTTGGCGCTCCGACAAGTTCGTATTTATCAAACCTTAACTTTACATCACATAGCTTGCCGTAGCTACGAGGCGCAAAGGGCGCCACTGCATAAGCATATTTCAAGCCATTGACAACAAAGCACATACGGCAAAATCATGCAGTCGTCTTTCCCGGCGAACGCCAGTGTTTCGCAAGATGCTTATTTAATACATCTGGTCAAAAGTGACAATGTTGTAAAAACAACTTGCACGCTGTGTTTATTGATAACCAGCGCCCGTAACGCAGACGCCCATTCAATATTAAGGTATAACATAAAAAACATAATACAAGTAAATTATGGCCGGCCAGCGCGAATACCGACGCCTGATTTCAAAATTCCACTACAGCAACGACCAATCCGTCCCATCGGATTCAAGAATCACGCGGTCCAGGAGGATGTTTTTAACCTTGATTTCATTGATGTTATCACCCTTTTTGAGAAAATATGTTTTCTTTTTAACTTTATCTTCGATGATAACCTCCGGTTCGGCGCTGAAATAAATGCCCACTAATTGAAGATCTGTTTTGTTCCGCGGGGCAGTTGATTTCTCGGCATCCACGGACCCTTCACCTGCGGCGCGCTGATCGCGGCTGAAAATGTCCCTTTGTCGGCTTATTTTTACATAGGCTTCAGGCGCCATGTAGGCTTCATGATTGGCGGACTTAGAAACATTGACCCGTGGACGCGGCAGATTCCGAACAGCCTTTTCCACGCTGGGTCTGCCAAGGGCAATGGTATAGATAAACCCGCAGAGCAATATGACCAAAAAGATGGCCAACGACCGATTGATTACTTCTATGCGCCGAAATATGGCCAGATGCTGCCCGCCCAATGCGTATCTCCCGATCAGAGCCCTTGTGGTGTCCTTTAGAAATGTCCACATGGATGAGTGCGCGGAAGATAACGCCTTTGCACCGACCTCGGCTTTTGGCAAAACACCGGTGGTCGCCCCCGCTACTACCCGGGAGCCGCTTAATGAAGACTGCCCCACCGGGGCAGATCGAACGGACGACGCATCGGGGGATGGCTTCCGTTTTAAATTTCCGGTTGAAAAAGCAGACGGCGGCGGCGTGCTGTCGGCAGCAATCGCTGCTTGCGAGCCTTCCTTGATGACCTTGAACAATTGTTCTTCCGGCGAAAGCTTTGCGGCCATATAATATTGATTATCCTTATCGTCAAGCGAGGTTTGTCCGCCGCAGCCATCTGTGGCGAAGGAGAATCTCGCGGCTTATGGTATTTCCATCATGGTCCTGATCATGGCCCCGGCGTTACTTCCGACACCAGCATCGGCTCATTGTTAATCAGATCTCGAATAACGGCAGGGCTCACCACGCGTTGGTCGTGCATCACCAGGTATTCCAAAGCATCATGACACAAGCGGACCACCCGACGGGGATACCCGTTTGAGTGCCGATAAATAACACCCACCGCCTCATCCGGGAAAAGGCGCGCGGAATGGTCAGGATATCCGGCAACTTCCAATCGGTAATTGATTAACTCCCTGACTTCATCTTCGTCCAGCGGTTTGATCACATATTTAAGCGCAATGCGATCCCAGAAATTTTTGACACCGGAGATCATAGGCAGCATTTCCAGCTGCCCAAGAATAATTAATTGAATCAGCTTTTCATCATTGGTCTCGTAATTCAGCAGAGTCCTCAAAACCTCAATCGCGGGCACCGAGAGACGCTGGCCCTCGTCAATAAATAAAACCGTAATCTTATGTTCTTCAATCCGCCGCTGGAAAAGATATTGTTCAATGTCCTTCTGATAGTCATTGGCCGTCTGGTAACCGTTGCCCAAACCGAATGCATCGCCGATTTTCTGTAAAAAAACCAACTCTGATTCTGCATAAGGGTCCAAAATCACGTGTGGGCTGTAATTGGATTCGTTGCTGATCGTGACATAAAGCTTGCGCAGCAGCGTGGTTTTGCCGACACCAACATCGCCCAGTATCAACCCCAGCCCACGACGCAGCTCCATCAGGATTTGGGCCTTGTATAAAATAGCTGTATGGATTTTAGATAAATAAAAAAAATCCGGATGGGGACTCGTGGAAAACGGCTCTGTTTTTAATCCAAATAAACGGTAGTAGCTCATTGTTGGAAAGACCGACACCAGAAAAAACAAAGTTCTAAACAATCTGCGCTCGGCACAGCAACAAATCAAAAAAGCAAACGCAGGGGCATATGAATATTCTTGATTGTTTGTTTCAACATCTTCCTGCCGCCACCAGCGACTTTGCGCCCATATCCTTTCAGTCCTATTTTCTCGCCGACCAAGTCCCCTGTCCTTGCTGCGAATTCCACCAGGTTCCAGACATGCTGTTGGTCTTCTGGGCAATTGTGCCGGACAGATTTACCGTGCCGACGAATGAATTGGTGCTGGCAATGCTGTTAGAGATGGAATTCATCGTAATAATCAGGGTAATGCTGTCTCCGGCAACGAATCCGACCGCCGGAGCTTTTGTGCCAAAAAAAGCAGTCATGGTACCCGCCAACAGCGTGTCGTTCTGTTCAAGATCAAGGACGTGAGTGGTTTGGGCATCTTCCTCGGTAAGCAACCAGGTTCCGGCAACATTCATGGCATCGTCCGAAGGATTGGAGTTCTGCTCGCACCCCGCAGTCAACGCCATGACTACGCAGCCCAGACAAAACCAGCCGACCCAACGATTTTGATAGTTCATAGCCGTCCTTTATAATTATTTTCGTGTGTTAAAAGTATATGAATCACGGGGCCGCTAATCAATTTTATTATACCTGCAAAATGCGCCGCGCTATGGAATGACGATCTTCGTCACTAAAATTGAAGCGTGCAATAAAGATTTTTCCTGCTGGACAAGCTTAATCTCAATTTTCTCCGAACGCAAAAGACATTCGGAAGTATTAAGCTGATACAAAAACATGATGACGGCCGGCATATCGCCTTCCGCCTCAACTTCCACGGAAAATTGTTTCTGCAAATCTTTGGATTGGGGCATCTGCGGTTTGACATCCAGCAAATTGACGGAGGCCTTATGCGCCAGATTTTCAATTTCCCGCAAAAACCGCGCCATTTCTTCCTCGTCTGACCCCATCTGTTTCACATATTTGGCATAATCCTGGAATTCCCGGGTAATGGCTTCTTTTTCGCCAAGGCTGCGCAAATCCTTGCATAAATCCAATTCAGCCAGCTTTATCTCCTGATTAAGAAAATGAAATCTAGCGCTCAACGGACCGATCATCACGCGATCAAACAGGGCTAATAAAACAACCGCTATTCCCAGCCCTAATCCGATTTTTTCTTTGGTTGAGAGTTTTAAAGATAAAGCCATCTATCATCTCCGCTACGGTCAAATTCGCGCGCTTAATTTACTGGCTGGTGCAGGTGATTTCAAATTCGCAGCTTTCTGTGTTGTCATTTTTTTTGGTTGTCGTGCGCACCGCCTGAACATTGGCAAAAACGGGCGAATCCTCCAGCTTTTTCACAAACAGGAAAATATCCGACATGGCCGGCGCCTGCCCTTTTAACGCCACGGCACCTTGCTCGCTGACTTGCAGGTTAGAATAAAAAACGTTCCCGGGGGTCAGCCGGATAATTTCGCAAATCAACGACACCAGCGAATGTTTGGCATTTAGCCTCTGTTTGATGAGCTCAATATCGCGGCGCATTTTTTCCACTTTGGCGGTTTCCGGCTGCAAAACCGCTATTTCCGCACGCAACTGCTCCAGATAACTATTTTTAAACTGAAGTTTAAGCATCACCAGCAGGGAAAGGGTCATAATAATGGCGGCAATCAATATGCCGGTTACCGTAAACTGACGATGCTTGGCTTCCATCAGTTTAACTATTTTCATCTCGCTCGGGGTAAGGTCAATCGCTGATTCCGGTCCGGCCATGGCCGCGCCGATAAGCGGCGAAAGGGACGTCGTCCGCACCGCCTCGTCGGGAAGATCCTCCGGCAGAAACGACGCCGGGGCTGCCCGAATCGGGAGAATTCTTTCCAAGGGAATGCCCAGACGTGTTTGAATGATGCCCTGTTGGGATTCACTCAAACAGCGCGCGCCTGAAATGTAAATCCGCTGCACGGCTCCCTGCCTGATTTCCGCATGAATTCGCTCAAGGGCATCGGCAAGCTCGTCACCAAACTTAACCAGCCAATCGCCCCCCGAGTTATCTTCGAGAAGCTGTTTTGCGCCGATTGAAATCTGCTTGGTGAACAACCAGCGACCCTTATGAACCACAAGAAAATCGGAATAATTTGTATCAATATCAATGATGGCCGCATCGTCCGCAACCGCATTCGGCAGATACCCGCTAACTGCCTGAAACCAGTGAAACACACATTCCGAACTCAAGACCACCTGATCAACCGTGATCCCCACATCGCGTAACGGCACAATAATGCCGTTAATAATGGAATCGCGCCGGGCAATGATCAGCATAACTTGCGTATACCCGTCGGACAAAACCTCGATCACACGATAGGAAACAATGATTTCTTCCTTTGAAAAAGGCGTCAGCTTCCCGATCTGCAGATCAATCATGTCTTTGATCTCGGCATTGATGATGGAGGGTAATTTCAGTATCCTTACAGTGGCAATCACATGGCGCGGCAAATAGGCAATGATTGAACAGCTCCCGATATTTTGCTCTTTAAACAAGCCGGCAATGGTTTGGGAAACGGTTGCGCCGGAGCCGGTGATTTTACTCAAGAAAAGATGCGGAGGGTTTTCGTGAAAACGGGCATCCCGCCGGATGCAGACTTTGAGCCACTCATTGCCGATTTCAACGGCCACCACGGGTTTATGGCCATTTCCATTCCACAATAGATTGAACAATGTGCGCATAGGATTTAACGTAATTCGGACATCAGGTCCTTTGCTTCTGCCGGACCTACGCCTGATGTCTATCCTGCCATCGCATGGGGACTTAAGGCGCGAAAGTGATTTTTCAATGTTCCCTCCAATACCAGAAGCGCTTGTGGCAGTCAACGACAAAATCGATCGTAGTCAAACCAGGCTTGCCGGCTAAACGCCCCAGAGAGCGCCCGCTGAAATATTCGGAGCGCACATCTAGGCAAGCGCTCAACTGCAACCTTTTTACCGCCGTCAGGCTTTTTTCGTTCACTAACAAGTCGACAATCTGGCCGACGTTTTTAAAAACACCGGCGCCCGACGATCCCAGTTCACCGGCTGCACCTTTGCGAAACTTCAGGATTTTACCGATTAGATCATCGCCCAGGCCCATGCTTTTTAAAACTTCGGGAGAGGCCGTATTAAGATTGACTTTGCCTCGGCCATAGACCGTGAAAACATCCGACAGCTTCAAGAATAATTCCGGCGTTACGCCTTTGACGAGACATAGCTCTTCCAAGGTTTCAAAATTACCATTTTTACAGCGGTACGGCGACGTCAGCAGCTCATAATGCCGGCTTTCCGCTCCGCCCGGCAATTCATTATCATCGGCATCGCGCCAATCCATGATGGCGGCGGCTATATCGGCCGCCTTTGACGCAGAAAGCCCGCCGGCCAGGATAAGACAGTTCTGCAGGACATCAGACGATGCGGCATTAATATTTATTTTGCGTTCTTCGTCAACTAACCCGCACTCGTTCCGGGCGGAATCACTCAAAGGGCCTTGCCTGATAAACGATCCTGCGCCTAACTGGACTTCAGCACAATAATTCGTGTCGTTCGCCCATGCTTCATTAAGGCATTGCCAGGAATTACTGGCGTATCGTTGTATTTCCACGGCAGTCTTGACGGCGCCGGCCTTGGCGATAAAAAACCTTTCCGTGTTTTGCTGGAAACGCGAGGTCACGCGCAAAAGCGGCTGAATATAAGCGCCCAGAGCTACCGCCAGCGATCCCAGCAGGAGGAGAGCCCAGAGCACAATGATAAAAATGCTACCCTCCGTCGGATAAGCGCGTTTGCACGCAACCCGCTGCGCTATGTCTTTATCCTGCATACTTCATTTCTTCCGACTAATGCGCAACGGGAATCCACACGGTTCGTTCAAGGCTTGTCCGACGATTGCCACTCCGCAGCCCGAAGGTCAGTTTAACTCCCAAGGGAATGCCCTCTTGGGCAAGCCACGAGTTTTTCCATTCACACGCCTGGATTTTGGCATTCCAAAAACCATAGCAAAACTTCAGATCGTCAAGGCGCGCCAGTTCCAGGGATGAGCTGCCGCGACCCGACCCGCCGGCATTAAACTCAGGACAAACACGGGTTATTTTTTCAGTCAGTGAGTTTGAATTATAAACATAAGCAACTTGACAGAGCACGGGCACCGCGATCGTGTTGGTCCGTGCTGGAAACGCAATCAGGGCGGGAAAACAAAAACGGCTTTCGTCGCCTTCAAATCCGATGTTCGCGAAAGGACATGCGTTCCGTATTCCTTTTTCCATCGCTTCCATAGCCAGCACGACTTCCACCTGCTGATGACTACCGGCTTTCAGCCGGTCATAAAGGCGCAACCCACCCCTCAAAGTTGAAAGCACCGCCAGCGCGATAAGCCCCATGATGGAAATGACAACCAGCAATTCAATCAATGTAAAAGCGCCTTGCGGGCCATGGCCTTTACCCGCGAGAGGTTTATTGGTTTTATTGTGGCGCCACATAACCGTATAGACGAAAATCGCTTGGTAACACCTTCTGTTTCTGGCCGGCCTCAATAGTCACCTTGCGTCCGTTGTCATCATCCGCAAGATCAATGTTCAGCACCCATTGACTGCCCGGCAGGAAAGTTCCCGTTGCCGTCTGGACATAATGGCCAGGGGGTAGAGCCGTATCGGTAAGAACCGGTTGTTCCAGGCGGGCAAAAACCTCTTTGGCAAGGCAGACGGATTCAATTCTCGCGCCGATGATGGAAAGCGCGCGGGCAGCAACCGTATACGACCGCATAATCCCCACGATCCCGAGACCTAAAATGACGACCGCCAGCAATACTTCAATTAATGTAAAAGCCGCCGCGGTTTTCGAATACCGCCGGTTTTGGCGAACGGGAGCACCAGCATCATTTCCAATTGCCGATATCGTCATCCGTGCCTTCATTGCCGTCTTTGCCAAGCGAATAGAGATCATAGCTTGCGGGATTATGCACCCCGGGGCACTTATAGCCATAGGTTCGTTTCCATGGATCAACCGGTTCGTTTTCAAGATACGGCCCATTCCAATTCGGCTGGACTGGATCGGAAGTCGGTTTGACCATCAGAGCCTTCAGGCCCTGAGCCGTGGTTGGGTAATTTCCGTTTTCCAGTTCATACAGCCGCAACGCCGTGCCGAGATTGGAACGGATATCCGCCTCGGCAATCGCTTTCTTGGCCTGTTCGGACCGCCCGCTCAGGCGGGGCACAACCATGCTCGCCAAAGCAGCGATGATGATGATGACGATCAGGATCTCAATCAAAGTAAAAGCGGATTTTTTTTTCTGTCGCAATGTAATATCCATTACCCCTAGGATTCCTTTCCTATTTGGCAATTGTGCCGATATTGAATACCGGTAACAACACGGCAAAGACAATAAAACCAACCACCCCGCCAATCAAGAGAATAAGCAGCGGCTCCAACAAGGACATGATGACACGGACATTCTGATTGATCTCCCGTTCGCACGAATTAGCCAGTTCCATCAGAGCCTGTTCAAGCCGCCCGCTCGTCTCGCCTACCACAATCATGGATAAAGCCAGCGGTGTAAATATTCCCGTCCCTTCAAGACTGGCCGACAAAGTCGCGCCATTGTTTGCCGGCTTTTTCAAGGCCGTCGCGGAAAGCTTCGTTATCCACCGTCGCCCGGGCGAGTTCAAATCCTTCAAAAGCGGGGATCCCGTTGGCCAGGACCAGGGAAAGCGTGCGCGAGAAGCGGAGAATTTCCGCCTGACTGGTAAGATGGCGTACAAAACGCACGTGCAGCTTGAGCCAATCCATAACGAATTTTCTTTTGGTCCCCTGTTTTAAACGTGCAAAGAGGAGCGCACCCATCGCTACAAAAGCCAACAACCAAGGCCAATTCCGCGCCATAAAATGACTGATGGCAAGCAGGATGCGGGTTGGCCATGGCAATATTTCGCCCATGTCAGCAAAAAGATCCGTCAAGCGCGGCAGAAAAAACGCCAGAATAACGAAAATCGTGCCAATACCAACGGTTAACGTCAACAATGGATAAGCCAATGCCGATTGAATCTGCTGGCGCAGCGCATTCTGTTTTTGCAGGTGATCAGCCAATTCCTGCAAAACCTGATCAAGCGTGCCGCTCTTTTCACCGGCCCGGACCAGTCCAACATAGAGAACATCAAAATACTGCGGGTAATTACGCAACGCATCGGAAAGCATCTTGCCCGATCGTATTTCCCGCTCCAGTGTAAATATCACATCCTGCCAGCGCTTGTCGCCAGCCTGCTGGGCAAACAGGGTCAGTGCCTTAAGCACCGGAACACCGGCACGCAACAAACTGGCGAACTGCCACGTAAAGACGCCGATGTTTTTACGCGCAATCTTTTTCCACCCATAAATAGCAAATCGCCCGATCGCGGCCGTCTGGCTTTGGGCAGCAATTTTTTCGGTCATGCGAATGGGCACAAAACCCATCGCCTCAACTTTTTGAACGGCATCTTCCTTGGTTTCGGCCACCACCTCAACGTCGATAACACTGTCCGGTCCCTGTTTGGCCTGAAAAACGTAAGTGTGCATAATTTAATGTTCAGCCTGCGTAACCCGAATAACTTCTTCGATAGTTGTGATGCCCGCCTGCGCTTTTTCCCACCCATCCTGGCGCAAGGTATGCATGCCCTGTTCAAGGGCCATAGCTTTCATTATTGCCGATGAAGCTTTTTTTGCGACCAGCTCGGCAATATTTTCGTTCATGACAAGAATTTCAAAAAGGCCG
>CAYYBV010000010.1:0-12643 GCA_964469675.1 uncultured Verrucomicrobiota bacterium | reverse complement strand
CGCGTTGGACCGGCAAAGGCTGCATCATGACCGCCTGTTCCGGCGTAATGATGAGCGGAGATTTGCAGTGGGCGCAGATGACACGCACCAGGCGCTGGGCAATAAAAGCAGAGACTGATGAAATCACCAGATATGGCTCGACACCGATATCCAACAGCCGCGTGATCCCGCTGGCCGCATCATTGGTGTGCAATGTTGAAAAGACCAGATGCCCAGTCAGCGCGGCCTGGATGGCGATTTCGGCGGTTTCAAAATCACGCACTTCCCCAATCATCATCACATCCGGATCATGCCGCAGCATGCTTCGCAGAAGGCACGCAAACGTCATATCGATGCGGGGATTCACCTGCGCCTGCGAAACACCTTTCAGCTCATATTCAACCGGATCCTCAATGGTCACAATTTTACGCTCCCGCGTATTAAGCTTCGTCAGCCAGCTGTAAAGCATGGTGCTCTTACCACAGCCCGTTGGGCCGGTAACAAAAAGAAGCCCGTAAGGCTTGGTCAGTAATTTGTCGACGATCGCCATATCCTGCGGCGCCATTCCCAGGTCGGCAATGCTGAAAAGCCGTGTTAATGGCAAAATTCGAATTACGACGCTTTCGCCGTAAAGCGTCGGTATCGTAGAGACACGCAGATCATAATCCTTGTCTCCGATGCGCACCTTGGCGCGACCATCCTGCGGCAAACGTTTCTCGATAATATCAAGGCCAGACATTACCTTGATGCGCGACACGATCGCTGCATGCAGATATTTGATTGCTTCGGGAATCTCGGCACTGTATAAAATTCCGTCAATCCGGTAACGGAGCATCACCTCGTCGCGGTAAAGCTCAATATGCACGTCCGTAGCACGGTCAGTGATCGCCTGGTGGAGGATCTGGTTGACAAGTTTGATAACCGAGACATCTTCGCTCAATTTTTCAAGGTCTTCAACATGTCCCAGGCTGCTTTCCGTATCTTTTTCGGCATCTGGATTTTCGCGATCAAGAATACGTTCCACAGTATCGGCCGCAACTCCATAATGCCTGCGAATTGCCTCGCAAATGTCAGTGCCGGTCGCAAAATGTTCTTCCACCAGATAACCAAGGTTGGTTTCAAGATCTTCGAGTAAATTCGCGGCTTCGGGATCGGCAGTTGCCACCACAAGTGTCCGGCCCACCAGGCGCAAAGGCATAATCTGATAATGCCAGGCAAATTTGGCGGGCACAACTTTGACGGCCCCCGGATCAATAGGCGTTTCTTTCAAATTCAGAAAAGATGCCCCATATTGCTCGGCCACGGCTCGCAAGAATTTTTCTTCCGTGGTTAGGCCCATTTTAATAAGAGCGTGTTTCAGAAATCCTGTTTTCTGTTTCAACGCTTCTTTAAGCTGGGCCTCGCTAATAACGCCCTTGGACACTAAAATATGCCCGATCGTCTGCATAACACTTAAAACCTTGTTTAGAAATATTGCATTATGTGAGGCAAGGCACTGGCAATCATCTTTTTGACATTATTTTAATGTAAAAACTAAAGGATGGCTCTGGAATTTAATCTGTTTTAATGCCGTTTTGGATGGCACTTCACATCTTTTTGTGAAGCCTGTCGGCGTAAATGCATTAAGTCTGGTGATGCAGGTTGTTGCAGAATCGCCCGGCCCCCACCGCGCCTCTGAATTAAACTGCATATCGCCAAATCAAGACGCGCACAATCAGTTATTACAGCGACTGCTTCGGCTTTGGCAGGCAGTCCGTCCGCCAGCAACAGACCCGTTGATCACAATTGCTTTTTTTTGTGTCAAAGCAGGCAAGATTGCCCTCGGCAAGTTGAATAGCGCGGATCAATGCTGCTTTTTCCATTCCCTGGGAATTCAATCCAATTTTTGCGGCTTTCTTCCTAATATCAGTCATTTTCATATCGCATCACCTCCACATTTTTTCAATGATTTTAGGGTTGATTTTTAAAAAATGCAAGGTAATTATCGGACTGGATCTGAACCCAAAATTACTTTTGAATTTTTCGCAAAGCCTCTATGGCGCTCTTGTGGCCTTGATCTGCCGCCCGGTGGAACCATTTTTCAGCCTCTTTTTTGTCCTTCGCCACACCTTCGCCGATGAGATAACATGAACCAAGGCTAAATTGCGCCTCCGCAAGTCCCTGCTCCGCCGCTTGCCGATACCACTTCACGGCCTGACCGTAATTCTTTTCCACACCCTGGCCGGTGTCATAAGCAAGGCCAAGATTGTATTGCGCTTGCGCGCAGCCTTGCTCCGCCGCCTTTTGAAACCACGCTATAGCTTCCGTATAATTTTTTTCTACTCCCTGGCCGGTGTAATAGGCGCTGCCTAAATTGGATTGCGCATCCACGTCGCCCTGCTCGGCCGCCTGACGATACCATTTGATCGCTTCCTTTGCATTTTTCTCCACGCCCCTTCCGTGCGTATACGCAACACCCAGATTGTATTGCGCCAGGGCATCATCCTGGTCGGCCGCCTGACGATACCATTTGATCGCTTCCGTATAGTTCTGTTTCACACCCCGACCGTTACAATACGCATTACCCAGTTTAAATTGTGCTTTGGCATTGCCCTGTTTGGCCGACTCTTGGAACCACACTGCCGCTTGCGCTTCATTTTTCTCCACTCCCAAACCTTGACTATAAGCAAGACCAAGACAATATTGAGCCTTGGCATTATTATTTCCAGCCGCCTTGCGAAACCATTCGACGCTATCGATATAATTCTTTTTTACTCCATCACCGTAGAAATAGGCCACCCCTATATTATACTGCGCTTTATCAAGGCCTTGCGCGGCAGCTTTAAGCGACCATTTTACTGCTTCCGTATAATCCTTTCGCATGCCTTTGCCCTTAAAATAGGCCACCCCAAGGCTATATTGCGCCCGGGCATCGCCGCGCTCTGCAGCCTGATGCAGCTGGCTTAAATTCAATGCCGCGCCATCGGAATTTTGAATTTCCACATTGTCTTCCGCCGCCGATTCGACGATTACCGGAATTCCATTGCTGATATAATACCGGGAGACATCGGGATCACGGAACAGGCGATGGTCATTTTGGACCGAATGATTTTCCTGGGCTTGACAAGCAAACAGCGCCAGCAGTCCACAGCCAAAGAGCAATAATTTTAAACTTAATGAATCGCTCATTATTGTTCACTCTTCCGGCCGTAATCCACCGGCACAAGACCAGAATTTTCGCCTTCCTGGACCTGTGTGCGACTGGATATTGTACTGCCTGCTGTTTGAGAAAGTCGCACGATAAGCCATATTTTGCGCGGGCCTCAGGCGCCACAGATCATGGCTTACAAGCGTATACCCAGAAAATAACGTACGCTGATCTCCCCCTATCGTCAAGAAGGTCTTACAAGCAATGGTTTTCCTTGACTCTCCGTGTCTGGCACGGCAATCTATTACCGTTCAGTAAGCATTTGCAATACGTCACCCGCGCCAGCCACATGGATTATGCCAGCTACCGGCGAGCAGGATGAAACAGGATATGACCGAAGAAAATTTATCCGCCTCAACCATCCGGATTGCTTTAGTACACGATTCGAAAGTCGATCCGGCAAAACCGCATCTTGCCGTGCGGCGGCCAACCGCCAGCCCCGCCGTTAAAAGGAAGGCGCCGGCCGATGAATCCGGCGACACCCGAAACTTGTTGGAAGGCATTTACGATGGCGTCCTGATTGTCGACTCCGGCGGCACCATCGTTGACTGTAATTCGCGCGCGCTCCATATGCTTTTTTCCGAACGCAATGTGCTTTGCCGGAGCAAAATAACAGACTGGATCCATGGCGCCGACAACGGACTTGTCGCCAAAATAAAAGCGAACATCCGCAATCAGCAGTACACCCTGATTGAAGCCCATTGCAACCGCAGCGATAATACGCTGTTCCCGGCTGAAATCGCCGTCAATGAAATCGAGCTTGGCGGCCATAAAACAATGTTTTTCTTCGTGCGCGATATTTCAGCGCGCAAACACGCGGAGCATAAATTAAAAGCATACGACCAACACCGATCGCAATTTGTTTCCAACGTCTCCCACGAATTGCGCGTGCCGCTGACTTCCATGATTTACGCGATCACCAATATGCTTAACGGGGTTACCGGCACCATGTCCAAAGAAAGCATGCGTTACCTGCGGTCCCTGGAAGCCGGCGGCAAGCGCATGCTGATGACCATCAATGGCATTCTTGACTTGAGCAAGCTGGAAAGCAACATGTTAAGCCTGAACAAAAAGAAAATGCCATTGGCAAGACTGGTCCGCTCAAGCCTGACCTGGCTGGCTTTGCGCGCCGAACAGCAGGAACTATCGTTTAAAGCGAACACCGCAAACTGCCATTGCTTTGTCGAATGTGATCCGGAAAAAATGGAAAGAGTGCTGATGAACATCGTGGATAACGCGATCAAATTCACCCCCGCCGGCGGGCACGTGGAAGTCACGGTCCGGGAGGGGACAAACGGTAAAGCCTTGATCATGGTGGAAGATGACGGCGCGGGCATATCGCCCAAAGACCTGCACCAAGTTACCACCCGTTACTTCCGGGGCTCGGAACAAGTGCAAGGCTCCGGCCTGGGGTTGTCCATTTCCAAGGAAATCGTTGAATTACATGGCGGCAGCCTGGTGATTGAAAGCCCGCCGCCCGGCAGGGAAAAGGGAACCTGCGTCACAATCACCATGCCGGCAGCGCCCAATCCGCTGATCCTGATCGTGGACGACGAAGAAGAAATCCGCAAGATGCTAACAACCCTCTTGCAAAACAGCCATTATCGCACCTTGACCGCCGCCAGCGCCGAAGAAGCGCTTCTATCGTTAAGCAACCATCCGGTTGAACTGATTGTTCTTGATCTGTTCCTGCCAACCATGAATGGATTTCAGCTGGCTAATATCCTGCGACAGAATACCACCTGGCGTGTTTTGCCGACGCTCGCCATCACGGGCTTGGCGCTGGAAAGCGCGCAAAAAAATATTTTGGATCAATATAATGTTCCGGTCCTTTCTAAACCATTTACCCATGAAGAATTAACGGACTGTATTGAAAATAGTTTTCTTTCCACCAGAGAATGATCGCCAGGCAACCCACCCGGCGGCACCTGACAACCGGAGCACAAACACATGACCGCAAAAATCAGGCCGACTATCCTGCTGGTTGACGATGAAAAGGACATTCTGCTTACGGTCAGCGATTTCCTCAACCTTAATGGTTACTCAATGATCACGGCAACGAATGGCGAAGACGCCTTGCGCCTGCTCGCGGCCAACAAACCGGATTTGATCATCCTGGACATCAATATGCCCAAAATGAACGGGCTTACTTTTCTCAAAAACGTTCAGGCAAAACCGGAGTGGGCCGACATTCCCATTTACGTATTCACCGGCCGCGAGAATATGGAGCATTATTTTGAGGATGTCCATGTCGCCGGGTTCATGGCCAAGCCCTGTCTTCCGGATAAGCTTCTCAAGGACATCAAAACCATCCTGACGCAAAGGGCCCAGCCGAAGGCCATCGAGAAAAAAAGCGGCGCCTTTAAATTATTACTGGTGGAACCGGATTGCGTCCGCCGCAAAGAACTGATGGAGCGATTTACACAGGCCGGCTTTGCCGTCGTCGCCCCCTCGGAAGCGGGCGAAATTGTAAAAACGGCACTTACTGAACAGCCCGACGGCATTATGATGCAAATGTTCATGGATGTAATGAACGGCACGCAGATCGCCTCCATCTTGCGCATGATCCCCGCCACCCGCAACCTGCCCATCCTCATTTATGATGATTCGTCCGCCAGCCTGACGCAGGACTATATCGCCACGCAACACCTGGACGCCCATCTTCAATACATAGTCACCAATGCAAGGAACAAGGATCTACTTCCGCTGATGCAGGGGCTGATGGAGGGAAACGGGTAAGCGCCGTCCGGACATTACTGCTTCGTAATCTCGTCAACCTTGCCGATCATGTAGAATTTTTCGGACGGAATTTTATCCAGCTCACCCGAAATAATACGCTCGCAATCACGCAGGGTCTGTTCCGTGGGGACAAAAGCACCCGGCTTGCCGGTGTAGCTCTCGCTGACCGCAAAAGGCTGGGTAAAATAGTTTTCCAGTTTTTTGGCCCGCTCGTAAATCGTGCGGTCGGAGGCAGATAATTCCTCAACACCAATGACGGCCGCGATTTTTTTTAACTCGGCATATTTGGATAAAATTTTCCGGCATTCATGGGCAACATAATAATGCCGGTGCCCCACGATGTTGGAATCAAGGTTTTTGCTCGATGACAGCAGGGGGTCTATGGCCGGATAAAGCCCGAGCTGGACGCGTTCGCGCGACAAAACGGTAATTGAATCCAGGTGGCTGAAAATGGCCACCACGGCCGGATCGGTCAGATCGTCGCTTGGCACATAGACCGCCTCGATAGTGGTAATCGAGCCAACCGGTTGGGGACGGATGCGTTCGTGAAATTCGCTTACTTCGGCCGCGAGGGTCGGCTGATACCCTGTTTCGGATGGTATTCTTCCCAACAGGGCCGACATTTCCATCCCAGCCTGGACAAAGCGGAAAATATTATCCACAAAGAGCAACACATCCTTCCCTTTTTGCTGCAAGTATTCGGCCAGGGTTACGCCGGTCAAACAAACTTCAAAGCGGTTGCCGGGCGGCTCATTCATCTGGCCAAAGACCATGATCACCTTATCATCGAGCTTCGCTTCGGCCAATTCGACACAGAGCTCATTGCCCTCGCGGGTCCGCTCTCCGGCGCCGGTAAAGACACAGCCGCCCTGATGAACCTTGACGATATTATGGATCAGCTCCAAAATTAGAACGCTTTTGCCGAGTCCCGCCCCGCCAACCAGGCCGGTTTTGCTTTCCTTGACCAGGGGAAACAACAAATCAATCATTTTAATGCCGGTTTCCAGAATTTTGGAAGCAGCGCCTTTATGATCCGCAGAATAGAAGCGCGACCGCGATATGTTCCTGCGGATCGGGGTCGTTGACATGGCAGGCAGAGGCCCTTTGCCATCAATCGGCTGGCCAAGCACATTAAGGACCCTACCGAACAGCGCATCGCCTACGGGAATTTTAAGCAGGTCATCTTTCTTGACAACCGGGGCATGGTAGCGCAGGTTGTACGTGCTACCAAGGGCAATACACCGGACAACATTGGCCTTTACATGTTCCAGCGCTTCCAGGGCCAGTGGGTTCCCATAGATATCCTTCGTTTCCAGAATTGCATAAGTAGCTGGCATTTCCTCCCGGCGTTCAAATAAAACTTCCACCACCGGCCCCTGGACTGAAACTAGTTTTCCACCGGTATCCATGATCCATTCCTGTATTAAAGCTGTTTATGGCTGAAAGATAAGGACTCGTAACGACACACACATTGCCCGCCAACAGAACACAAAATCCGGAACGAAATATCCATGCCGGCTTTGCTCATTCTGAATACCGGCTCACTGCCGGCAACCCGCGCCTGATTTTGCAGACAGTCCGACTTCTGTTTCCTGGCTGCCGGCTTCATTCTTGCGCCTTCCGATCTGGCCGGCGAACATATCTTGCATCTGCTTGTCAATCCATTCGCGGCGGGCACGGAAATACTGATGGCGCAGGATTTTCTCCTGCTCGACCAGCCGCTGGTGGCTTTCCTCAAGGTGAATGGTGCGCGCGGCAAATTCCGCCAGCTTACTGTCCTCAAAAATATTGAACAGGACCATGGTAATCCAGGTGTCAATCAAATAGCCCAGCAGGTCGGTTACATCAGACTCCAGGATCACATCGTGGAACGGAACGGTCGCCTCGAGCTTTTTCTGGAACAACTGGTCACAGGGCAGCATGCTGATCGTTTCCACTTTTTGAATGGCAAATGAAATTGGGTGGGGATAGATGACCACCGATCGGCCAAAACGGTTGGCCATGCCTTCCGCCACGATATAATCCTTAAGCTTCACCGCCCGCTCATAGCGTTCATCGCCGCGAATTCCCGGCAATGAAACGAACGGGCGCCCGGTTGACACAAGCAGGCGCGCGCCGCGCTCGCCCAGGACGATGATCTCATCTCCGGGCCGTTCCACTAATTCCATTCCTTTCTGCACCACTTGAGCATTCAATCCGCCCATAAACCCTTCATCAGAAGTTATCATGATAATGCCCAAATTGCCTTTTGTATGGCGGAAGGGATGATCCACCGCGCTAAAATCAATCAGGTGAAAGAACGCGCCAAAAGCATCAATAAAAGCGGCATGGCGCGCTTCCTTTTCCTTTTCCAGGGCGCGATACTCGGCCGCCGCCAGCATTTTAAGGACTTCCAGCAGACTATCCAGATAAGAATTAGTCTGCATCTGCTTTTTGATCTGGTCTCTCTGGGCCATGGTTAACCTGCTGATGGCAAGGCGTTAGCCGCCTTATCCGGCGCGACGCTCATGTTCTCGGCCATAAACCTTGCCACCAACTGCAACAACGTATTTTTAATTTCATCCGTCAACTCAGCACCAGTGCCAAGTGCTTTTACTAAATCCGGCGATTGAACGGAGAGAAAAGCAAGAATGTTTTTCTTAAAGTATTTGATCTGCTCGTCGGCCTGATTGATGAGCAGGTCGGATTTCATGGCAAAAAGAAACACGATTTCATCCTCCCGGGAATACGGCCGGTTCTGGTCCTGCGCAAAAAGAATGTTGGACATGACCCTGCCACGATTAAGCTGGCGCAAAACCGCCTCGCCGGTGGCCGGCTTGAATTTGGTTGTTTTGAGCAGTTCGTTGTATTGGATGAAATCCAGGCGCAGCCCGCCGCTCAATTTTTTTACCGCCTTGCATTGCGCCTTGCTGCCCACGCGCGAAACGGATAATCCAAGGTCAACGGCCGGCCTGAACCCGGCATTAAAAAGATCGGAGCTGACGTAAATCTGGCCATCCGTCATGGAAACGAGGTTGGAAACGACGTAACCGGCAATATCACCCTGCTGGGTCTCAACAATCGGCAGACACGTGATGGAGCCGCCGCCCAGCTTGGAATTCATTTTTGCCGAACGTTCCATCAACTGGGAATGCACGTAGAAGATATCTCCGGGATAGGCTTCGCGCCCGGGCGGGCGCTCCAGGAGTAGCGATAATTGCCGGTAAGCCCAGGCATGCTTGGTCAAATCATCGTAAACGATGAATACATGCCGACCCTGATACATGAAAAATTCAGCAATGGCACTGGCCGAATACGGCGCAAGGTACTGTTCGCCGGCTGAATCCGAGGCAAGCGCCGCCACGATGGTGGTATAGGCAAGCGCATTATGTTCCTGTAATAATTCGATGATACGGAACAGGCTTGTATACGCACGGCCGATGCAGCAATAGATGCAAACAATATCCTTGCCGGCCTGATTGATAATGGCATCCAGACAGATCGTGGTCTTGCCAGTCATCCGGTCGCCAACCACCAGTTCGCGCTGGCCCTTGCCGATGGGAAAGGTGGCGTCAATGGCAATCGTGCCGGTTTCAAATGTTTCACTAATCGGCATGCGGTCAAAAACACCCGGCGCATCGCGAAAAACAACCGCCTGCGCCTCAACGGCAATGCCCCCCTTGCCGTCCAGCGGCTGTCCTATGGCGTTTATAACTCGCCCGACAATGTCCTTGCCCACGGAAATGGTAAAATTCTGCATGTGGTTAATGACCGGGCCGCCGACGACAATATCCTGCGTATTGCCCATGAGAAAAACCAGCGCCTCTTTTTCGGTAAATCCGATGACCAGGCCGCTGGCGGAAGGCGGAAAATCCAGGATATGGCCGACCACGCAGTTATACAAACCGCCGACTTTGGCGATTCCCTGCTTAAGTCCCGTGATTTTTCCAATTTCCCTGACAGTGACCGGAGCGATAGGCATAGATCTAATCCAATTCGTGGAGCGGCCCGGCGGCGACTTCACACACTCGCCCGCCGCATGGTGCATTACGATGCGCGCCGGGTCCATTCGCGCCCTGCCATAGTTATTTGTGTTTTTCCGGCTTGCCGGCAGCCGATTTATTAGTTTCGGCTGGCCACTGGCTGATAGCTTCCTGGGCGGCGTCCTCCAGTCTTCGCTTCAGGCTGCCGTCAATCGTCAGCGTGGCGACCTGGATGATACAACCGGCCAGGACTTCATGATTAATGACTTCTTTCATCACCAGCTGGCTCCCGGCAAAACTCGACAAGGTCTCGGCCATCTTTTTTATCAGGATGGGAGGGAGCGGATAAGGGGTTATGATTTCGGCCTGCGTAACATCCTCGGAGATCTGCCAGCCGCTTTTCTTTACCTGGCTGCCAATTTCCCTGAGAATCTCCTCGATAACCGCCTCATGCAGGAGCCGGGAACGGCCGGAAGCAAGAACGGTGGTGAGCAATTTAAGCGCCAGCGGCACGCACTTGGTGCGCATTTCTTCCTCGATTTCGCGCCGCATCCGGTCTTTAGCGCTGTGCGCCTGAGCCACAATGCCAGAAGCTTCTTCCTGCGCCTTGCGGATGATTCCGCTTTTAATCTGGGCGGATTCCTCGTCGGCTTCATTCAACTTTGCTTGTGCGGCCTTCTCGGCTTCGACGATTTTTTGCCGGCACTGATTTTCACTCTCTGCAACCTGGCGGGCCAATTCCGCCGCCTTGCGATCCGCTTCCGCGCTCATGTGCTGAATTTTGCTTGAGGCGGACGACGAGGAAGAATAAATCATTTTCCGCAAAAAGAAAACCAGCGCGCCAAAGACCAGCACCTGGATAATGATAAGATATACAATCATTTTACCCCAAGCAATACCGGCCGTCAAAACGGAAACGCTTTCCGGCCGCTACCGCTAACCGGCGTAATTTAGCATTGCTTCAGGCGCCGAAGATCTGAAGCGTTACCAGCAACGCAACAATAGAAACAACCCCTGCAAAAATCAAGGACACAATCATGGTCATGAGTATTTTCGGGGCAGCGGATGGATTCCGGCCCAAAGCCTGCAGGGCGGCGCGGGCAATGAAAGCGATGGCCACCGATGGACCGAGGATGGCGAAAAACATGACTACTACAAAAACAATATTACGCATTTTTGCCCAACGATGGCCCTTCTTCAATCAATGCCACCACTTCGTTGTGGAAAGTTTTTACAATCCCTTTTTTGAGTGTGACTGCCTTTTTCCAGTCCAGGACAATCTGGCCTTCCTTTAGAAGACTCATGATCGGTTTGTGATTGTTCATAATCTCAAACTCGCCCTCGGCGCCGGGCAGAAAAACACTATGCGCCTCGCCATCAAAAAGCGTCCGCGCCGGAGTGAGAATGGTCACTTTCATTGCAATGATCAAGTTTTTACCATCGCGGCGTATCAGCCGTGGCCAATACATCTGATTTAAAAATTGCGTCCTTGCCCAGATTCCCCATATGGCCATGGAAGACACGCGGGGCGCCACACCCCTCATTGGCCGGCATGACCACGAGCAGCGCGGCACGCCATTCAATAGCCCGACCACGGCGGAAATGGTCTAATCAGGCGATCTGAACGCAATGGGGACGCGCTCTAATCGCTATCACCCAGCTCACCGCACATGCACGGTCACCATGCCCATCCAAATTTGTTCCGTGTTTAAAATCCCATCCATCGGATAATCAACGGCAAAATAGAACGTATATGAACCAGCGCCCAAGGCCATGCGCAACACTTCTATGGCTGGCATATTAGCTAAAACACCTTGGTGCACGGGTCCCAACGCGCGCCCCTGTGTCCACCCCACCGCACTATCCATATAGAACCAGGAAGTTCCAGTACAAAGCAGGACCCACCAGTCAGCCGGTATGCCGGCATAAGCTTTCGCGTTTAGCTCTAGGGTGATGGAAACCGTCTCGGGATAATTGACGGTAATTTCCCCGGCTGAACCATTAGCCTTAATACAAGGAACTGGTGACGCCGATAGCAGGGCAACATCCACGGAATCAACCAGCATCGATCCATCTCTGTTCAAAACCCCATCCATCTGAGAATCAACGACAAACCAAAACTTGTAGGCACTAACCGGCAAACCGGGGACATTCAATTCCGGCAACAGCGTGGCAGGCAGATTGCGCGCAGCGCCCTGATACAGCGGATCACAATGTGAAATATTTCCATCAAACGGCAGCCACTCATATACATTGTTCAGGTAATACCAAGATGAGCCGGCAAGCGCAAGAACCCACCACTCAACCGGCGTGCCCGCATTATGGTCATCGTTAATTTCAATGGTAACGGCCATGGCGTCCGGATAATTGACGGCGACTTCCCTCACGGCGCCATTAACCTTGATTGTTGGGCCGCTTGCGGGCTGTACATACCCGCTATCGCAGGCGCTAAAATCGCTGGCACCGGAGGCATTCACGGCTCTCACCCAGTAATACAGAACAGTTCCGGGTATCGTGGCGGCCGTTAGATCATCATAGGTGGTGGCCACGGTTACGCCAAGGTTGGAGACACTTGCCATATTTACATTTGTGCCCCGCCAGACTTGATAACCGGTTGCTCCGTTGACCGTGCTCCATATAACCTGCACCTTGCCTGTGTGCGTACCGTCACTGGCAGACAACCCCGTTGGCGCGGGTAGAGCAATGTCAGACGGCGCTCGAAAACCGGAATCCGCGGCGCTGAAATCACTGGCGCCGGACGAATTTACAGCTTTCA
>CAYYBV010000009.1:21080-22880 GCA_964469675.1 uncultured Verrucomicrobiota bacterium | reverse complement strand
GACGTGGGTGTAAATCTGGGTCGTTGAAAGACTGGCATGACCGAGCAATTCCTGAACACTGCGCAAGTCGGCGCCGCCATCCAGCAGGTGCGTGGCAAACGAATGCCGCAAGGCATGCGGTGACATGTGCGGATCCAAGTTGGCCTGGATAAGGTAACGTTTCATGACCCGCTCAATTGAGCGCGTGGTCAGGCGGCCACCGGTATGGCCGACAAAAACTATTGCGGGGCCGGAGCGTTTGAAGATCTTGACCAGCTGGGCGTGCTTTGCCAGCATGGCCTGTATGGCTTTTACGGCCGGTTTGCCCAGCAGGCACAACCTTTCTTTCTTGCCTTTGCCCCGGACTTTGACTATGCCGGCGAGCAGGTCAATGTCGCTTGTATTCATGCCGGCCAACTCGCTGACGCGCATGCCGGTGCTGTAAAGGATTTCCAGGATTGCCGTGTCGCGACTGGCGGCGTATTCCATCCACAATCGCCTGGCGGAATCCAGTTTGCCGGCCAGGGCTGATGCAGCCACCTGTTGCGGTGCGTCCAGCAGGCGGGTTATCTCCTGGCGCGTCAACACCTTGGGCAGGGGCTTGCCACGCTTGGGCGAAATGATGCCGGCGAAAGGATTTTGGGTAACGTGTTCTTCGCGGTTCAGAAATTTGAAAAACGAGCGCAGGCTGGAGAGCTTACGGTTGACCGTCGTGGCCACCGCCGCTTGTTTTTGGCAGTGCACGATGAACTTGCGGGCGCAAAATTTATCCACGTCCGGCCAGGCGTAGGGCGGCTTGACGTCCGCGCCCCACTGGTTCCTGACAAACTGTTCCAGGTCAACCAGGTAGCTGTTGATCGTATGTACGGATGCGTTCCGTTCGCCCGCCAGATAACGAACGAAATGTCCGATACAGGGATCATTTTTGATAATCGTCGCACTCATCGTACTGTTCCAGATGCGGGCTGGGCCCGCAGTCTCATGCCGTGCCCGTCACAAAAGCGTCAGTTTCCTTTTTAGCGCCACGCGACCTCCTGGCAACATGTGCACCATCCGTTTCATTTCGAGCCCCAGGACCAGTACGCTGAGAGTTGCGGCCGGGATGCCGGTTGTCCGCGTCAGGGCATCCATGTCCGTTTCCTCCTCGTTCAGGGCGCGCACAATTTTTTGCTCGTCCTGGTTTAGCGGCGGCAGATTGGCTGGTGAACTGTGACAGGCCGATGGAATTAAGAATTCAAATTCTGCGAGGATGTCGTCCACATGCTCAACCAGGCGCGCGCCTTGCTTGATCAACTGATGGCTGCCCCGGGAGGCTGTCGAATCAATCCGTCCGGGAACAGCCAACACGCTCCGGCCCTGGTCAAGCGCCTGGCTGGCGGTAATGAGTGCGCCGCTGTTTGGCCCGGCCTCCACCACAAGGACGCCCATGCAGAGGCCGCTGACGATGCGATTACGCATGGGGAATGTGGTTTTATCTGGCTGCCGGCCCAGCGGAAACTCGCTCAGCACCGCGCCCTGGCTGGCAATATCTTTGGCAAGCGCGGTGTTTTCCGCGGGGTAGAGGCAATCCAGCGCGCCGCCGAGCACGGCTAACGTTCTTCCGCCGCCTTGCAGGGCGCCACGGTGCGCGGCGGTGTCTATACCGCGGGCCAGTCCGCTCACCACGACAAATCCGGCCTTGGCCAGTTGGAAGGCAAATTTTTCGGCCGTTTCGCGTCCGTACAGGGTGGTGTGTCGTGAGCCGACCACGGCGATGGCGCGCTTATCACCCGGCGCCAGCGTTCCCCAAACATATAGTGCTAGCGGTGGATCATGGATCGA
>CAYYBV010000009.1:11224-21070 GCA_964469675.1 uncultured Verrucomicrobiota bacterium | reverse complement strand
CGGCTTGGGGTAGCCGGCATCCATAGGCGTGATGATGTCATATCCTAGTTTGTGTGCGCGCGCGAGCTCCTCATCCGGTTGGAGTTGTTCGCGCTGGCTCAAAATCTTTTCAGCTAGGGCCGGGCCGATACCGGCAGTTTTAAGCAAATCGGACTTTTGGGCTTGGAAGATGGCTTGGGGCGAACCGAGCGCGTTTACCAACGCCCGGACGGTGACTGGCCCGATGTCGGCCATCATATTGAGTGCAATATAGGCTGTGCGGGAATCCACAGGGCGCGTTTCCGTTATGGGTTGGTTGGTTTAGCCGGGGCGGTGGCGCTCCGGCGCGCGCGGCGTTTACGTAGGGCGAACAGCTCCAGTTGCGGCGCCTTCACCAAGTCGTAGTTTTTCAGAATGCGCAGGATCTGCAAGAGGTCCGACTTCTCATAGTTTTTGTTAGTGTCCACGGCCTCCAGTAATTCCAACAGCATGGTGCGGAACAAAAGCACACCGTCAACACCTTTCTGTTTCAGCAGGGCAAGGGTGTCGTGCCGCAGTTTTTCGGAGACTGGGAGCTGGGGCAGGCAGAGAATTTTAGCGAAGTCGGGTTTGCCCGTCCGCCGTGCCGCCGCGCGTATCGCCTCCGCCTCGGTAAACCGCACGATTTCGGGAATGTGCTCCAGCATGGCCGGGTATATGCGTTCTGTGTGCCAGGAGTATACCCCGACAACTGCCCGCGGGATGGTTTTTAGATCCTGCGTGGTCCAGAGTATATTATTCGGTAAGCGCTGGGCGGTAATTAGCGGGTGATCCACGATCAGGTCAACTTCTTCATCCATCCGCTTGGGTCTGCCGGTGACAAAATACTTACACGGTTGCACGACCATGTAGCCCTGCTGTTCAAAATATTCCCTGACAATCCATTCGCTGACCGCAGCCATGATGTCTTTCCCCTCAAAAACCAAATTCAAAATACCAAGTCGAATAAATCCAAGGCATACAAACAATTTAAAAGCTTATTATATTTTGGTTTTCACCGGCGTGAGATGCGGCCGGTCGTGATCCATGGTTGAGCCTCGCCAGTGCAGCTTCTGGCGCAAAACCGTAAAGTAACTGTAATCCGGCAGGTGCGCAAAATGGGCTTTTTGTTTGCTGCGCCGGATTTCAATCTTATCACCCGGCTTGATTTTTTCCCCGACCTGCCCATCCACGGTTAACAAAAGATCGCCCACGCTTTTGGCCACCCGGATGGTAATTCGTTTTTCATCCGGAATTACCAGTGCCCGCGAGCTGAGTGTATGCGGGCAGATCAGGCTGACTACAAATGCGGCGGTGCCTGGGTGCATAATTGGTCCACCGGCTGCCAGCGAATGCCCCGTGCTGCCGGTGGGGGTCGAGACAATCAAACCGTCGCACATGAAGGATGAGACCGTTTCGCCGTCAAGACGCATATCCAAAGTTACGATCCGGGGGCAGGCCCCGCGATGGATGACGACGTCATTAAGCGCGCAATAGCGGCTGATAATCCGTCCGGCGCGCGACACCGCGCATTCCATCAACGCCCGGATTTCCACGGTATACTGTTGCGCGGCCACGCATGCCAAAGCCTGTCCGGCATCCTGCTGGGCGACGCTGGTTAAGAATCCCAGGCTGCCCAAATTGACGCCGAGCACCGGAACAGGCTTGCCCTTGAGCAGGCGCATGGCCCTGAGCATGGTGCCATCCCCGCCGAACGTCATTAGGAGTTTAATGGAGTTAATCAGTTTTGCCGGTGTCAGCCGCCGCACACCCGGCAGGAAACGGGCGGCTTCCGGCTCAGCCACCAGCCGCAGGCCGAGCTGCCGGGCTGTTTCTGCAAACTGGCCCAGTACGTTTGGTGCCGATGGCTTTGAGCTATTGGCAAGTATGCCGATGGTTGTCATGGTTTTTCCCAACAGGCTAAAAATTCAATGTTGCCGGCGGGACCCCGGATGGGCGATTCACATACACCGCGCCACGTCAGGCCCAGCTGTGTCTGGCCAAAGGCGCGAATTTGTGCCACGACCCGTGTGTGCACGGCGGCGTCACGCACAATGCCCCCTCGGCAAATCTCGGCGCGCCCGGCTTCAAATTGGGGCTTGATCAGCGTGACCAGCAGTGCTCCATGGCACAGGATAGTATTAACCGCCGGAAGGACTTTTGTCAATGAGATGAAGGAAACATCCGCGGCGGCAAATGCCGGCACGCTGTCCAGATCGCCGGGCTTGAGATAGCGGGCATTCACCCGCTCCAACATAACCACGCGCGGGTCCTGGCGGAGTTTCCAATGCAATTGCCCTTTGCCGACATCGACCGCGAAGACCTTAGCGGCCCCGTGCTGAAGCAGGCAATCGGTAAAGCCACCCGTGGAGGCGCCCACATCCAGGCAGACCTTATCGCGGACATCCAGGGTGAAGAAAGCGAAGGCTTTTTCCAGTTTTTCGCCGCCGCGCCCGACAAACCGATCCGGTGCCGCGACCGCAAGCACTGTCTCCACCGTAAATTCCTGCCCCGGTTTAATTGCCGGCTGGCCATTCGCGCGGACCGCTCCGGCCAGGATCAGGCGCTGGGCCTTGGCGCGGCTTTCCGCCAGGTTTTGCGTTACAAGTAATTGGTCCAACCGTTGGCGTGGTGTTTTCATTAACGGATTTATTTACCATCCAGTGGATTGCCGGCGCACATTCTAGGGTGCCAGGCCGGCAGGCCGATGGATCCAAATTATCCAAAGATCGTAATGCCTTGGCAGTTTCCGTGATTTTTTAATGTTGATGCCCTTGACAATGCATAAGTTAGTTTGTGCTTTTGGTAATTATGAATCAAGGTGCAAAATACAAGCCTGTGAAAATATGCCGTTATCCCTCCGTTTTGCGGTGGATGCATGGCGCTCTGGTTTTAATGTTGATTAACAGGCGCTATATGGTCTACGATTAATTGATACTTAAATACGGCAGCAAGAATTACATCGCGTGACGCCGGAAAATTGAAGCTTTTTCTGGAAACGGAGTCAGACTATGTCCCGTCTGAAAAGCAGGGGCATCCACGATGAACATAAACTGCCGGCCAAAACCGTGCCGGGATGTCAGCCATCCGGGGCATGGTTCTTTGGCCCTTGCGAGTAAAATTGTCAAAATCCTTTTACAGGGATTCAGGAAAAGGCAGTGTTTTGGCGGTAAGCGGCTAATAAAACAAAAGCCGGGTTGATCCGGCTAATTTTATAAATGTATTTTTATAATAACCGGACCCAAGCCAGCCCGTTTACGCGAATGTGGCGGGCGGGGAGCACAGGGATTGCCGGTCGGTGGCTTTTTGCTTTGAAGTGGCGCGCGGCTCAACCCCTGGCACCGGTCTAACAAGACAATGAATCAACAAACCTTTGTGGCTCTAATAGTGATGCTGTGCTTTGGCGCTGTCGCTGTGGCTGATGATCGGGAATTGGCCGGGCAACGCGCGAAGGCGGCGGCACTCGAACGGCAGGCCGACTGGACGCTGCAATTTGAGGATTGGGATAAACTCGCGGTTAACTGTGCGCCGCAGACCAACGGTGCTGTTATTGCGGTGCAAATAACAAAAGTCAAAAACCTCGGCGAGGCGCTCACCCATAGGCCGCCCAAGCAGGATTTGGCGGTTGTAATTGTCTCGCCACGCTTCTACAAACGCTACGCCGAACAGGAGAGCGATAAGCATATAAGCGCCTTGTCGCAGAAAATAAAAAAAGCTGGTTTTAAGCGGGTTGTTTTTATTTCGGATCGCGCAGCCGGCAATCTGGTGTTTAAAGAGTAATGGCTACCAGCAATACTGGTGTGCTCAAAAGAATGACCGCTTGGCTGCATATGTGCCGGGGAAAGCAAGGTGCTGCTGGATAATGCCGGGGACGTGTTTGCCGTTGGCGCCGGACTGGCCGGTGTGCCGCGGCGCCGATGGCCTTACAGGCGGGCATATACCTTGACGCAGCTCCTGGCATGTTTGGCGGCCCGGCCACTACGCGGCTGGTAGATAATGGCGGCAACTTGCATTTTAACTCCAGGGCGCGTTGCGTGTTCGGCTGATGGCATTCAAAAAACCAATGCTTCTAGCGGAGGTTGAAGAGCATTACTCCTTTTCGTTGCCTAGGCAAAATTTTTTATGAAAACATTTGGCTTGGCACTGGGCGGCGGCGGGGTGCGCGGGTTGGCGCACGCCCTTGTCCTTGAGGCCCTGGATGAAATGGACTGCCGGCCGAGCATCATTGCCGGCACCAGTATCGGCGCGATCATGGGTGCCCTCTATGCCTCGGGAATGCCCGGCAGAACTATCCGCGAGCACATCCAGGAAAATATTATTGCATGTCTTAAAACGTGGCGTGACATCTTGGCGAAGCGGTCGGATCTCTTGCAAATGGTTCGGACCGTGGCTTTGGCACGTGACCCGGGTGGGGTCTTCAAGCCGGACCGTTTTTTGAACTTCCTGCTGGCGGCCGTGCACAAGCGAACTTTCGAGGAGCTCGACATCCCGCTACGGGTCATTGCCACCGATTACTGGAAGGGTGCGGAGGTCGTTCTCCAGTCCGGCGAGCTGCTGCCGGCCTTGAAGGCCAGCATGGCGATCCCCGGGGTGTTTGCCCCGGTAACCATCGGTGACCATACGCTATTGGATGGTGGTATCGTCAATCTTGTGCCATACGAACAAATTCTGGGCCGTTGTGACGTGTCCATTGCCGTCAACGTTGCCGAAGTGCGCAAACCATGTAAAAACCGGACACCGAATGCCTGGGAATCCGTGCTGGGATCGTTACAGCTCATGCAGGAGGTGGTCTTATCCGAGAAAATGAAGCGTTGCCATCCGGATATCTGCGTGCATCCGAAAATAACAGGCGTTTCCTTGCTTGCTTTCGGGAAGGCTGCGCAGGTCTTGCATCAATCCGCCCCGGCCATCCGCGAGATGAAAAAAAAGATTAAGGCGATCTTGGTAAGGTCGGGCTAGGCGATCTGATGCCTCGTCGGTTCAGTTGAGCGCCGCGGCCTTGCGATCATTGCATAATACGGATAATCCGATCGGCAATTGCTGGGGCGGTCAGGCCAAAACGCTTGGCCATGGCATCGAAGGGTCCCTGGGGGATGAACTGGTCGGGCCAGCCGAACCGCAGATATGCGCCCCGGTAGCTGCCTTCGGTCAGCGTCTCCGTCACCAGTGAGCCGAACCCGCCCGTAACGACCCCGTTTTCAAAAGTCGCAATGCAACGCGACATGGTTGCGTGGCGGGAGAGCAGATCCCGATCCAGCGGGGTGATGAAGCGTGGATTAACGATGCCAGTTGACAGGCCGCGTTCCGCCAGCCGTTGGGCCACTTGTTTGGCCAGCGGGATCATGTCGCCCAGGGCCCAAAGCTGGACATCGTGCCCTTCCTGGAGCACCTCCGCCTGTCCCATCGGAATTTCGTCGTAGTTGGCCGGCAGGGGTGCGCCGCTCCCGCTGCCTCGCGGATAGCGGATCATGACCGGCTTTTGCCAGCGCAGGGCGGAGGCTAACATATTGGCCAGTTCGGTCTCGTCTTTTGGCTGCATGATGATCAGGTTCGGTGTCGACCGGAACAGCGCGATATCAAACACGCCGTGGTGAGTAGGGCCATCGTCACCGACCAGCCCGGCGCGATCGAGACAAAAGATAACCGGCAACTGCTGGAGACAAACGTCATGAATTACGTAGTCGACGACCCGCTGGGCGAATGTGGAATAAATGGCCACGACAGGCCGCAGTCCACCCGTGGCCAGCCCGGCGGCGAACAGGACTGCATGTTCTTCACAAATGCCGACATCAAAAAAACGATTGGGATAGCGCCTGGCAAAACTGGCCAGGCCCGTACCGACCGCCATGGCGGCTGTGATAGCCACCAGCTGGTCATTGGTTTCGGCCAGGCGTTCAAGTGTTTGGCCGAATACATTTGAATATGGCAGAGTGTTGCCAGATCTGATGCGGGTGCCGGTGGCGGCTTCGAATGCGCCTGTGCCGTGCCATGCTTCCGGCTCTTCCTCCGCAAACGGATAACCCCGGCCCTTTTGAGTGGAAACATGCAGTAGGATGGGCTCATCCGCGCGCCGGGCAGTCTCAAGCGCTGAAATCAACAATTGTATGTTATGTCCGTCAATCGGGCCAATGTAACGCAACCCTAATTCCTCAAACAATACATTGCGCAGGAAAAGGCTTTTGACCGCCTCCTCCAGACGAAAGTAAATGTGTCTGAGCCAGGTGAGCCGTAAACGGTCCTTGGCAAACCGTTCCACCGAACTTTTCCAACGGTTATATCGGGGATGGGCCAGCAATTCGCCCAACGTGCGGGCGATGGCCCCCACATTGGCGGAGATGGACATTTTATTATCGTTCAGCACCACGATCAGGTGTTGCGTGGTCGTGGCCAGGTTGTTGAGCGCCTCAAAAGAGCTGCCGCACCCCAGGGTGCCGTCGCCAATGATGGCCACCACATGTTCGGTGCTCCCGCGTCGGTCGCGTGCCGCGGCCAAACCCAATGCGGCCGATAAGGCCGTGCCGGCGTGTCCGGCGCCAAACGTGTCATAAGGGCTTTCCGATTTTAGCGCGAATCCTGACAAGCCGTTAAGCTGGCGCAGTGTTTGAAATCTTTCCTTGCGGCCGGTAAGAATTTTATAAGTGTAAGTCTGATGGCTGACGTCCCATACCAGCTTGTCCTGCGGCAGATCGAAAACCTTCAGCAGCGCCATAGTTAGTTCCACGGCGCCCAGATTGGCTGCCAGATGTCCGCCCGTGCGGCTGACCGTTTGAATGATCAACTCGCGGATTTCCGTCGCGAGCGGAACCATTTCATCCAATGGAAGTGCTTTTACATCGTCCGGTCCGTTAATTTTTTCCAGAATGGAGCGCATAATTTTTATGAAACCTTTATGCCCCGCCGTATTACAAATGCCGGAGCAGCCAGGCCCGGCTTTGCGGGTCGAGCGCGTTGATATCCGGCACAGTGTAGCGATTGTCATCCACGTCCGTAAAGAGATATTGTCCGGAGTAAGGACGCAGGACATTTTCGCGCAAGTTGCGCGTAGTAAAAACACGTTGGCCTCGCTGGGTGTCAACTTTCCAATCAACGACGCCGAACCGCTCTTTTATGGAAAGGACGCGCTGCACGGTGGAAACCATGTAGCGGCGCTCGAGTTCCGCGCCCACGAGGCGTCGGCTTTCGGCGTCCAGCTCTTCCGGGTTAATGATCATCCCGATCTCTTTGGAATGACTGCGAACACTCCAATACTGTTGCGGGCGGGACAACGGGAACGCCCGGAGGACCGATACCTTCAAGAAGGAACATTCGTTTTCCAGGGTCAGGCGCAAGGTTGCCCCGGCCGCTGAAAAACGGATTTTATGAGGATCGAAAACCCGAAGTTGCAACGTATCAGCTGATAACGCCGCGCCGACCGCGCCAAGCGTCGGGGAATAACCGGTGGCGGGCAAGATTGCGGTCATACTTCAATCTCCGTGACCTTGGATATTTGCTGTTGCATTTCAACAAGGCGGCGAAACTCGCCTTTTGCGGCCAGCAACTCTGCATGAGTGCCTATCTCGATGATTTCTCCGGCCTTGAGCACCACCAGGCGGCTGGCATTTCGAAGCGTGCTGAGGCGATGGGCAATTGCAAAGGTGGTGCGCCCCTTGACCAGGCGCGCGACGGCTTCCTGAATCTGTTGCTCCGTGTCAATATCAACTGAAGCCGTAGCTTCATCGAGGATCAGAATCCGCGGATTATGCAGGATGGCGCGGGCAATCGCAATGCGCTGGCGCTCACCGGAGGATAGCGCCTGGCCCCGTTCGCCGACTTTCGTGTCATAGCCATCGGTGCGGGCGACAATGAAATCGTGGGCGTTGGCGATTTTGGCGGCCGCCATGATTTCTTCCAGCGCCGCGTGCGGTTTGGCATAGCCGATGTTTTCGGCAATCGAGCCGTTAAACAGAAATGTGTCCTGCAGGACAACACCAATCTGGGAGCGCAAATCCTGCTGGCGAACGGCCTTGATATTGACGCCATCCACAAGCAGCTCGCCTTCATTCACATCGTAAAAGCGGCAGATGAGGTTGATGGTTGTGCTTTTCCCTGCGCCGCTATGGCCCACCAGTCCGATCATTTCGCCCGGCTTTACATTTAGGTTGATATGTTTTAACACGGGCTTATGCGCTTCATACCCGAAAGTTACGTTCTTGAATTCAACATGTCCCTGGATGCAAGGCATGGGCACGGCTGCATCGGCCTCTTTGATATCCACCGTGCTATCCAAAATCTCAAAGACGCGTTCGGCGGAAGTCAGTGACCGGGCGAGGAAGTCGGCAATCCGGCTGAGAAATTGGATCGGGCCGTAAAACATTCCCAGATATGCAATAAAGGTCATCAGGGTTCCCAGCGTCATGGCGCCACCCAGTACCTGGCGTCCCCCAATATACCATACGAGCAGGGACCCGGTGCTGGCAATAAACCACAGCATGGGAAAGAGGGTGGTCAACGTCTGTTCGGCGGCCATATTCGAGGTGAGGACGTTATGGCTATGTGTCTGAAACCGCTTGACTTCCTCATGCTCCTTGGCAAAGGCTTTAATGACACGTATCCCTGCGAGGGTGTCGCTGACCGAGGTGGTCAAGCGCGCGCGATAGTGCCAGTACCGATGCCACAAACTGTGTATATGCCGCCAGAACATACGCGAAAGCATTATTACAATCGGCACCGGAATCAGGACCAGCAGAGTCAGTTTCCAGTTCATGGCAAACAAGACCGTGCCAATTCCAATTAGCGTCAGAAAATTGACGCCGAGATATTGCATGCCGTCCACCAGCACATTTTCAAGCGACTGCGTGTCCTGCATTACGCTGGCAATCATGGAGCCCGCCGACCTTTTTTCAAAGAACCGTAGCGAGAGGAACTGCAAATGCTTGTATAACTGTACGCGCAGATCGTGCGAGAGCCGGGTGCCAATCCGGACCAGCGTGCGGGCCCGCAGAATCCCGATCGCCTGTCCCAGCAACTGCGCGCCCAAAAGGCCCAACACCAGCCATCCTAAAAGCGCCAGGCGCTCGGGGACCGGCGCCACGGGTTGAATCGGAGCAAGGACCTTGTCCATTATGGGTCTGGTCAGGTAGGGGGGGATCAGGCTTAAAAGCATGCCTGCCAGCATCATGATCCAGACGAATGCGGTCAATTTCCAGTAAGGCCGGATGTAGGTTGCCAGCCGCAGGAGCACTTTGCGTTTGTTGAGACAAGCCGGACAGACCTTGGTTCCTTCCCGCAGCAGGAGGTGGCATTGAGAGCACCGGTTTTTTCCTTCGGTATCGGCTTCGATGGCCGGCGCTTTCTTGGCTCCCATGCCGCCGACCAGGGCCTCACGATAGTCCGTCACATCTGCCAGATATTTGGCGATCCGGCTGAATTTACGCTGCTGCGCATTGGAGTACCGAATAATTTCAAGGGAATGGCCCTGAACCATGGCTAGCAATGCGCCACCACCGATTAATACATCTGCCACCGGCGTGGTAATCGCGGCTAGAGGCAGTTTTAGGCGTGGCGGCGAACCGTCGGAAGCATACACGCGCAGGGAGTCATCGGTGATGATCAACCATTCTTCACCAAATGCCCCCGTCAGTGTCAAATCCGTAGCAACGGCCACGTAAACGGGGTGCATGGCCTGCGATTCGTTTAGTATGGCTTCCAGCGATGCAGGCAGTTTTTCGATTAAAGGCATAAGGCTTTTTTTCAGGCGGAGCTGCTGCCGGTTGCGATGCGGAGTTCGGTCGCAGCCAATTCAATGATTGTTGAAAAACTTATTTCTCGGTTGCATCCGGTTCATGATCAGAATTATCCGCCGGCATCGCG
>CAYYBV010000009.1:539-11214 GCA_964469675.1 uncultured Verrucomicrobiota bacterium | reverse complement strand
AAGGGCTCGGAGACTGTCTCCCCGTTCTTTTTTACCAAGATTTCGATTTTTCGCTCCACTTCATTGAGCTTTGCCGAGCACAACTTCACCAGGGTCATGCCCTCTTCAAAGTCTTTCATCATTTTATCGAGGCTGATCTCGCCGCCTTCCATTTCGCGGACGATCGTTTCCAGCCGCTCCAGCGATTTTTCAAAGCTGGGCTGTTTTTCACTGCTCTTAGCTGTTGCCATGGCTAATAACCTCCGATTCAAATGTGCCCCGTGCCACCCGGGTTGTGATCCGGTCGCCCGGCCGGGCCTGATCCGCCGCCTTGATGACGCGGCCATCGGGTCTGAACGTAATACTATACCCGCGTTCCAAAATCGCAAGCGGGTTTATGCCCTTCAACTGGGTCTCCAGCCGGGCCAGGGCGAGCGTTTGGATATGGTGCCAGGCCTGCATGGGCTTGGTAAGTCGCCCGTTGAATTCGTCTATGCGCTGTTGCGCCTGGCGCAGTCTGTTTTCAGTCTGGCGTTGAAAGCGCGAGTTCAATCGCTCAATCCGTTCAAGGATGTGCCTTGCCAGGTGGCGCGGCTCACGGAAAACATAACTGCGTCTGGCGGCCAGGAAACGGTGGCGCAAGTCAGCCATCTGCTGGTGGAGCCCGCGCCCCAGGCGTCGCGAGCAGTCGGCGAGCCGTTCCTCGAAATCCGCCTTGCGGCCAATGAGCAGTTCCGCCGCCGCCGAGGGGGTTGGCGCACGCAGGTCGGCGACAAAATCGCTGATCGTAAAATCAATTTCGTGGCCGACGGCCGAGATAACCGGGATAATCGACCGCGCAATGGCGCGCGCCACCGATTCCTCGTTGAAGCACCACAGATCCTCCAGGCTGCCGCCACCGCGGCTGACGATCAGGATGTCCATGTTGCCCCGGTGGTTAAAGTCGTCCAGGGCCGCAGCGATTTCAACAGCGGCACCCGGCCCCTGGACACGCACGCCCGCCACGACGACGTGCAGGTTGTAAAAGCGGCGGGTCAGGATATTCAGGATATCGCGAATAGCTGCGCCGGTGGGCGAGGTTACGATCCCGATATGCCTGGGCAGGAGCGGCAGGGTTTTTTTACGCGCCGGGTCGAAAAGGCCTTCTGCTTCCAGCTTGCGTTTGAGCGCCTCAAATTCTGCCTGCAAAGCCCCTTGGCCGGCAGCTTCCAGGGCGTGGACGATCATCTGGTATTGGCCACTTTTCTCATAGACGCTGACCAGGCCTTGGGCTCGCAGGAGCATGCCATCGCGGGGTTGGAACCGCACGCCGCGCTGGTTACCGCGGAACATGACCAGTGCCATTTGTGCGTTTTCATCCTTAAGCGTGAAATACCAGTGGCCCGAGACCGGCTGGCGGAAATTGGAGAGCTCGCCTTCTACCCAGACCTCGCCAACTTCGTCCTCAAGGGTGGCCTTGATCAGGCGTGTGAGCTCGGCAATGCGGTAAACTTTCGGAGGCAAAGCGGCAGATGGCATCATGGGAAATGGCCTGTGATGTTATGACGGTTTACAAATTAACTCCGGTGGTCTAGCGGGCATATTCCACGCACCGCTTTTCGCGAATAACAGTCACCTTGATCTGGCCGGGATACTGCAGATCCTGTTCTATTTTTTTGCTGATGTCCCGTGCCAGATGCATGGCCGCGGCATCGTCCACCTTGTCCGGTATGACGATAACGCGTACCTCGCGGCCGGCCTGGATGGCGTAGCATTTTTCCACGCCGGTAAAGCCGCCGGCAATGGTCTCCAGTTGTTCCAGGCGCTTGACGTACACGGCGGTCGTTTCGGCGCGGGCCCCCGGGCGGGAAGCGGAAATGGCATCCGCCGCCGCCGCTAGCACCGCGTACGTGCTTTCCGGCTCCACGTCCGCATGGTGAGCTGCCACGGCGTTGACCAACAGTTGCTGTTCGTTATGGCGCTTAAGGAAATCGGCGCCAATAACGGCATGGTTACCCTCCACTTCGCTGTCCAACGCCTTGCCAATGTCGTGAAATAAACCGATGCGTTTGGCCAGCATGATATCCAGGTCCAACTCGCCGGCCATGACGCCCATGAGGTGTGCAACTTCGATCGAATGCATCAGCACGTTTTGGGCGTAACTGCTCCGGTATTTCAGGCGGCCCAGATTCCGCACCAGTTCGGGGTCCACGCCCTGCAGGCCGAGCGTGTAAATCGCCTCTTCCCCGGCAACGCGAACGAGGTTGGCCATTTCTTCCCTGACCTTGGCGACCACTTCCTCGATGCGGGCCGGATGGATGCGCCCATCCATGATGAGGCGTTCCAGGGACTGCCTGGCGATTTCACGCCGCAGGGGGTCGAAGGCGGAAATCACCACGACCTCCGGTGTATCGTCCACGAGCAGGTCAACGCCCGTGGCTGCTTCCAGCGCGCGGATGTTGCGGCCTTCCCGCCCGATGATGCGACCTTTCAAATCATCGCTGGGCAGGGCCACTGTGCTGGTCATCAACTCGCTGAAATGCCCGCCGGAAAAACGCTGGATTGCCAGGGCCAGGATTTTTTTAGCCTCGCGCTCGGCTGTTTCCTTGGCTTCTTCCTGCAGGCGGCGGACGAGCATGCCGGTCTCCCCGCGCACTTCCTCCTCGATTCGGGTGATCAATGCGCGGCGCGCCTCTTCCAGGGTCATGCCGGCGATGCGTTGCAGTTTTTCGCGTTCGGACTTGATCAAATTCTGGTATTCTCCGAGCTGTTGGTTAAGCTCGGTTTCCTTTTTTTCCAGTTCGGCCACTTTCTGGTCAACCTGCTGGTGTTTTTTGTCGATCATGGCCACCTTGCGGTCCAGATTTAATTCGCGTTGGGCAGCACGTTCTTCCAATGTGGTAATTTCATGGCGGCGCGTTTTGATATCGGCTTCGAACTCATCCCGCGCCTTGAGCACCGCTTCTTTGACCTGGAGTCCGGCGCCCTGGCGGATTGCTTCCGCCTCGCGCCGGGCATCACTCAATATTCGACTCGAATCCTGTTCGCTGGACTTTGTGGCGTATCGCCCGATAATCAGGCGGATGTAATAGCCTAGTGCCGCCGCCAGCATAACTACGAATGCGCCCATCCACCACTGTGTCATAATTTCCTCCAGCTCCGAGGCGCTTGTGCGCCCGGGGCGATTATTTATTGTGTTTTTTCCTAATACGGGCTATGCCCGCGGTCTTTCCGGTTCCCGTGCTTATGTCGCCGGTATACCGCTCGTTCGGTAACCACCGCGTCCAAACGAACATCCCATGCGTTCATCGGTATGTGTGCAACCAGCTGGCATTCAAGCGCTAGCCCAACCTTGAACGCCTTTTGCAGGGCCATCCCCGCCAGCAGGCGATCGTAATAGCCAAGGCCGTGCCCGAGTCGGCCGCCGTTGTGATCAAATGCCAACCCCGGCGTCACCACCAGGTCCGCGCGTGCGGACCTGGCTGATATCCAGCGCGGTCGGACGGGTTCTAGTATGGCCCAATGGCTTTTTCTGAGGGGATCGTCCGGACCAAGCCAGGCTAGGCCATAACGCCGTAATTTCGGGCGATAAGCCGGCACCAAAACCTGTTTGCCAGTTTGCCAGCACGCTGCCAGGAGCGCCCTGGTCTGGGGCTCAGTCGGCAAGGCCAGATACAGGCAAACCCGCCGGGCCGCCAACCATTCTGGAAGCTTAAGCACCATGCGCTGAATTTTAACGCTAGCCGGTCGGATACGCGCCGGGGTTAGGGCAGCGCATCGCACCCGCATTTCGTTGCGCATTGATTCTTTGCGCGTCATGAATTTTCCCGTTTTTAATTATTTTGCGTCCGTTTGGCGCCATTCTTTTTCTTTGAGCGTTCCGCCGTCGTTAAGGCGATGGCGGATAAGCCTGCGTTTCCGGTCTGTCGTTCGGCGTCCTTTGTCTGGCGTTCGCCTTCCGTCCGCCGCCGTATAAGATCCCACTGCGCCAGGCGCTGTTTCAAGGTATCTTCGTATCCCTGATTGGTTGGCTCGTAATACACCGTTGAAGTGGGAATATAGGCCTGGTCTACAAAATGGTCCTTATAATCGTGGGCATACTTATAACCCGTGTGGCCTAGCCGCTTTGCGCCCTGGTAGCTTGCACCGCGCAGCGGCTTGGGCACGGGGAGCACACGGCCTTCTTTTACATCGGCGAGTGCTTTTTCGACAGACAGATAGGCGGCGTTGCTTTTGGGCGCACAGGCCAGGTAGGTCGTGACGTGTGCCAAGGTAATGCGGGCTTCCGGCAAGCCGATAAATTCTACAGCCTGCAAGCCAGCCACGGCCATCAGCAGCCCACGCGGGTCGGCGTTGCCGATATCTTCCGAGGCCAGGATGATCAGGCGCCGGGCGATGAAGCGCGGATCCTCGCCGGCATAGATCATCTTGGCCAACCAATACACGGCGGCATGGGGATCGGAGCCGCGCACACTTTTGATGAAGGCGGAGATCGTGTCGTAATGGCCATCATCGTCGCGGTCGTAGACCACGGCTTTTTTTTGGATGGAATCTTCGGTCACCGCGCGGGTAATGTGGATGCGCCCCCGCTCGTCCGGTGGAGTCGTCAGCGCAGCGATTTCCAGGGCGTTGAGCGCCCGCCGGGCATCGCCTTCGCAAACTCGTGCCAGGTGCGCGAGCGCGTCTTCATCGGGGTCCAGGGGCGCTCCGCCCAGCCCGCGTTCATCGGTAAGCGCGCGGCGCAGGAGTGCAATGATGACCTTCTCGGTAAGCGGCTCCAGTTCGAAAATCTGGGAACGGGAGATAAGCGGGCTGTTTACAAAGAAGAAAGGATTATGCGTCGTAGCGCCGATCAGGATAATGGCGCCGTCTTCAACGTAAGGCAGGAGAATGTCCTGCTGGGATTTGTTAAAATGATGGATTTCGTCCAGGAACAGGATGGTCTGCAAATCTTCGCGCCGCCGGCGCTCGAAAGCCGTCTGCAGCAGATCGCGTAGGGCGGCCACGTTGGCCAGGACGCCGCTCGTTTTTTCAAAGTGCCGGTGGGTAACCCGGGCAATGACTTCCGCCAGCGATGTTTTGCCGCAACCGGGAGGTCCGTAGAGGATCAGGCTGGCGAGCCGGTCCGATTCGATGGCCCGCCGCAAAAGCTTGCCTGGTCCCAGGATGTGTTCCTGGCCGGCAACTTCCGCCAATGTCCGCGGTCGCATGCGCGCGGCCAGCGGCGGGCGGACGCTTGGCGCAGCTTGATCCTGCTTGTTGAAGAAGTCCATGCCGTCTACCTTAAATGAATACCCCACCTTGGCCGTGACGGAGCAATTTCCGTTCCGCAAAACAAAGTGGGTGCTTTAGCCCGTGGGTTCCCGATCCCTGCGTAAGGGCATAAGGGCGCCACGGAATTCAAGCTCCCCGGCAGCATTATTAACGGGTCAGAGATTTGGCTCGTAACCACATGCCAGGCAGGGCATTCATCCAAAGGTGAAGCAATGTTGATGCGCAACATCGCTTCGGCAGGCTGTTAAAGAACGATATGTGGCTGATGGCGCCGGTCGCTGGGCGTGCGCTCCAAGTCCCAAGCTGGCATTGCGCAACGGCAAACACCTACTTGAGCATGCCGCATCGATATATTCCTTGTCACCGCCACCATCAATAGGCCTGCCGGCCGGAAGCCGGCCAACCTAAACGCCACAGGCATGCAATCCATGCCTGAAAAGAATCGCCATATGTTCTGCAAACAGCCTTGAATGAATACCAGCATACTGCTTTGTTCCCTAACCCGTGCGCCCAAACGCCTGCGGTGTTCCAGTTATCCAAAATGTCTGGTGCTGTGCAGGTGAATCAGGCCGCCGATTTCTTGCGCCGTCTCGTTTATCCGGCCGTTAAATTTATCTGATTTCCACGGATATCTCGTTACGCAGCCGCTCCTTGATGTTATCGTGAAGCCGATTGACTTCGTCATCCGTCAAGGTCCGTTCCCCGGAACGGTACGTTAATGAGTAGGCCATGCTCTTGCACCCCACGCCCATCTCATCGCTTTTAAATATATCAAAGAGTTCAACGGCTGTCAATTCTTTTGGCGCTATCTTCCAGATGGCGTTGACGATCTCAGCGTGCCGGAGGCGGTTGCTGATGCGCAGCGCAATATCGCGCGTGACGCAAGGATATACCGGCAGTCGTTCGGCGACGGGGACGGTGGTTACGCGCGCTAAAAGTGGTGCCAGACGTATTTCCAATACGGCCACGGGCTCGGCAAAACGCCATTCTTTCCGGATCGTTTCGCGGACCAGGCCACAGATCCCGCAGGGCATGCCGTCCAGTTTAATCAGCATGGCGCGGTTCTTTTCAAAACAATCTTGGTAAGCACTCTCAGGAAGCTTTGTTGCCGCAGGCAGTTCCTGAAAAGCAAGTCCGGCATTATGGTCATCGCCCGCGGGCCGTTCATCAACGCGAATTGACAGCTTGCGGCATAAGGCTTCCAGGATGCCCTTGAGCCAGAGGAAGCTTTCGGTTTCCGTGAGGGTGGCGCGCTTGGCGTGGCCGGTTCGGCCGACCGGCCCCATCAGGCCAATGGCCACGTGCTCTTCTTCAGCCATGGCGTTCTGATCGTTTCGGTAAAAAACACGGCCGATTTCAAAACAAGCGGCTTCGGCAATCTGGCGCGAGCGATTGCGTCCGAGGGTTTCGATCATCTGCGGTAAAAGCGCGTCACGCAAGATGGTCTGGTCCGCACTGATGGGGCGCGGTAACACGATGCGGCGGGTGGTGGGGGCGGGGGCGCACATTTCCAGCAGCTTTGCGGATACAAGGCTGTAATTCATTATTTCGGTGAGGCCCAGCCCTGCGAGCGTATTCCGGCACATGATTGCAGCGCGGATGAATGTATCGTTGATTCCCGGCACGAACCGGTGACATGGCGGGGCCGGCGGAATCTTGTCCAGGCCGTATAAGCGCGCCACTTCCTCAATCAGGTCAACTTCGGCTTCCAGGTCCAGGCGAAAGGTCGGGATCTTCACCGTGCAGCTTTCTTTATTGCGGTCAACTGCATTGAGGTTCAATGCTTCGAATAAGCTGGTGATTTCGTCATTCGTGATTTTCACGCCCAACAGGTCGCGAACGCGGCTAAAACGACAGATGATGCTGCGATTTTTTGGTTGGACGGGGTAATGGTCCACTACACCCCGGTCGGCCTTAGCCCCGGCATATGTGATCATGAGTGTTGCCGCTCGCCGGCTGGCCCAATCTGTGCTGCTGATATCAACGCCGCGTTCAAAACGGTAGGAGGATTCGGAAGCAAGTCCCAGGGTCTTTGAAGTTTTGCGGATCAGCGTTGGGCGAAAGCAGGCGCTTTCGAGGACGACGTCACGCGTGGTGGCGAGAATGCCGCTTTGGGCGCCGCCCATGATGCCGGCGATGGCCACGGGCGATTGGGCGTCGGCAATAACCAGCATGTCCGGATTCAGCGTGCGTTCCACTGCGTCCAATGTTGTTATTTTTTCGCCCAGTGCCGCCCGACGCACTACGATGTGGCCCTCTGACCGATTTTGTCCCTTTGCCAGCAGGGTGAGATCGAAAGCGTGCAGGGGCTGGCCGCATTCGAGCATGACGTAATTGGTGATGTCCACGATATTATTAATCGGCCGGATCCCGCAGCGCGCCAGTCGCAGGCGCATGGCCAGGGGACTTGGCGCAATCGTTACGCCCCGCAGGAGCCTGGCGGTGTAGCGTGGGCAGCCTTCCGCATCCTCGACCGCCACGGTCAGGCCGACAGGCGGCGCGTCAATTGGTGTGCCTGTTTCCGGGAATTGGCTCGAAGGCATGTTCAGTCGGCAACCATATAACGCGGCCACTTCGCGGGCAATGCCCATGATGCTCAGGCAGTCGGGCCGGTTGGGCGTGACTTCGATGGTCAGTACGACATCCGGTCCGCCGACGACTTCGATCAAGGGTGTGCCGGCGGGGATATTGCGCGGCAACTGCATCAGCCCAGAGTGGTCTTCCGAGAGGCCGAGTTCGTCTTCGGCGCAGAGCATGCCAAAAGAGGCTTCGCCACGGATTTTGGCGCTCTTGATTTTCAGGCCGTTGGGCAATATGGCGCCGATGGCGGCGAAAGGAACCTTATCGCCGGCACGGACGTTTGGTGCACCGCAGACCACGCGCAACTTTTCGCTGCCGGTAGTCACATCGCAGAGCGTGAGCCGATCGGCGTTGGGGTGCGGGTGGACATCCAGAACTTCGCAGACCACAATGTTTTTGAAATCGGATCCTACATTAGCCAGGCCTTCGACTTCCAGTCCGGCGAACGTCAGCCGCTCGACCAGAGCCTCTGGCGTGGCCTCAAACGTCACAAATTCTCTTAACCAGCTTATGGGGACTTTCATTGGGCTTACTCAGTTCAAGACAGCTCGACCGCGGATATCGCGGATAACACGGATATAGATTGAACTCAGCCAATCATGTTTGGTTCTCATCAGCCTAACTGCTCCAGAAACCTTTTGTCATTGTCATAAAGCAGGCGGATATCGTGGATGCCGTAACGGATCATGGCGATCCGCTCCACACCCATGCCGAAAGCGTAGCCGGTGAAGACTTCCGGGTCATAACCGACTTTGGCAAACACTTTGGGGTTCACCATGCCGGCGCCGGAAATCTCGATCCAGCCACTTTGTTTGCACACGCGGCAACCCTTGCCGCCACAGACGTGACAGGAGAAGTCGTATTCCACGCTGGGTTCGGTGAATGGGAAAAAGTGCGGACGGAACCGGACTTTGACGTCCGGGCCCATCAAGCGCTGGGCAAAGCAGGTAATATCCCCCTTGAGGTCGGCCATAGATACATTCCGGTCCACATAAAGCCCCTCGATTTGGTGGAAGTTGGCGCTGTGGGTGGCATCGGTCGTATCGCGCCGGTAGCACCGGCCGGGCGCGATGATGCGCACGGGCGGCGGCCGGCTTTGCATGACGCGGATTTGCACGGGCGAAGTTTGCGAGCGCAATAATTTACCCGCTTCCAGCCAAAACGTGTCCTGCGTATCCCGGGAGGGGTGGTCCTCCGGGGTGTTGAGTGCGTCGAAATTGTGATATTCAGTTTCAATGTCCGGCCCGTCGGCCACGGTGAAGCCGAGAGTGTCAAAAATACGGATGGCATCCTCAATGATCCGGCTGATCGGGTGTCGGGAACCAAACGCGCGCCAGTGTCCGGGCAGGGTTGCGTCGAAGCTATCCGGCACGTTGGCGGCTTTCGCGGTTTCCAGCCCGGTGCGGCGTGTTTCCAGCAGCGCGGCCAGTTCCTGCTTGAGCTCATTGGCATAGCGGCCCATGGCCGGGCGTTCGGCGGCATCGGCGTTCTTGAGTCCCTGCATGATGTCCGGCAAAAGACCCTTGCGGCCCAGGTACTTGATGCGCACCTGTTCGAGGGCCTCCGCCGTGCCGGCGGCGCGGGCCTCGCCCAGCGCGGATTCCTTTAATGCCAGTATGTCCGTGGCTTTCATGCTTGGGTCTATTCCTATAATTCAATTGATGCGCAAAGTCAAACCGGGAATTCGCCTGCGCCATTCCCGTCAAAAGGGAGCGGACAACGGCGGTAAAGCGTGTTAAGCTTTTCAAATCGGACGGACATAAAGGCGCGCTTGCCCCGCACGGATCAGGACCGCCGGGAAAAAGCGCGGAGTCTCAACAGACAGGCGGAGGGAACATGAAAAACCGCGTGGCCATCATTACGGGCGGCGCCCAGGGGATCGGCAAAGCCATCGGCGCGCAATTGCTCGGCCGCGGCATGGCGATTGTCATTGCGGATAACGACAAGGAGGCCGGACGGGAGACGCTGGCCGAATTCCAAGCGCTGGGCGACGTCCGGTTTATCGTCACCGACGTGGCCCGCGAGCCCGGCGTGCAAAAGATGGTCGCTTCCGCCATCAAGGCCTTCGGCCGGCTCGATGTGCTGGTCAACAATGCCGCGATCACGGCCAACGCGGCGCCGGCCAGGCTCAAGCTCGCGGATTGGAACCGGGTGCTGGCGGTCAACCTGACCGGCGCGTTTCTGTGCGCCAAGCACGCGGCGGCGCATCTCCGACGCAGCCGTGGCGCTATCATTAACATTGCCTCCACCCGCGCCTTGATGTCGGAGCCCGGCACGGAAGCTTATTCCGCATCCAAGGGCGGGATCGTCGCGCTGACCCATGCCCTGGCGATGAGCCTGGGCCCCAGGGTGCGGGTCAACTGCATCAGCCCGGGCTGGATCGAAACCGAATCTTCCAGAAAAACAAGCCTGCGCCGGGTCCCTGACCTCTCGCGGGAGGATCATCGGCAGCATCCGGTCGGACGGGTTGGCCTCCCGGCGGATATTGCGGCCCTGGTTGACTACCTGGTTTCCGAAGCCGCCGGTTTTATCACCGCCGCCAATTTCGTCGTGGATGGTGGGATGACCCGGAAAATGATCTACGTTTAATCCTGCCGGCTTGCTTTGCGCCCAAGATTCCGGCATCATCCGGTCTTCGGAATTCAGCATTTTTCGTTTTATCAAAGGAGGAGCAATGGCCATTCAAGATTTCAAGTCTACCTACAAGACCATTATGGACGATCATTTTCCGCCGCGGCTGGAAATCAGCTTCGGGGATGGCGCCGCGCGGCAGACGCTCTACTACGAAAAGGCGAGCTGGCTGATTGCCGGCGTCAACAAGGGCCTGCGCTATGGCGAGAATCCGGGTCAGGAGGCGGCTTTG
>CAYYBV010000009.1:0-529 GCA_964469675.1 uncultured Verrucomicrobiota bacterium | reverse complement strand
CTGGTCAATGGCAACTTGGCTCTGGGCGAGGTGCGCAGTATCCAGCCGGGCCGGTATCTGGCGTCCGATGTCGAACTGCTCCAATCGGGCAAGCATCCGGGCAAGACCAATATTACCGACGTGGATAATGCCCTGAATATCCTGCGCTACCTGATGGAGACGCCCTGCGCGGCAATCGTGAAGCACAACAATCCCTGCGGCGTGGCCAAAGCCGCCACCCTGGCCGAGGCCTATGCCCGCGCCAATATGGCCGATCGCGTGGCGGCCTTCGGCGGCGCCATCGTGCTTAACCGCATGGTTGACCGCGACACGGCCGAGCTGATCCTGCAGCAGTATGCCGAGGTGGTGGCGGCCCCGGATTTTGCCGCCGGGGTGTTGGACCTATTCGCCAAAAAGAAAAACCTGCGCGTCATGCGCATCGCCAACATTGGGCGCCTGGCCGAGTTCGCCGCCCAGCGTGTCGTTGATTTCAAGGCGCTGGTAGATGGCGGCCTGGTGGCGCAGTGGTCTTTCGTGCCGCAGACGCGCG
>CAYYBV010000008.1:10586-23458 GCA_964469675.1 uncultured Verrucomicrobiota bacterium | reverse complement strand
CTCCGGGGTGTAACGCGGATCTTCCTGCCGAATCTGGGCCACGGCCTCTTCAAAGGTGATTTTGCGCATAAGAACAATGATGTAATTATAAGACTTCTTTTTGCCAGGATTTAGAATTAGGAAAGCCAGTGTTTCTGGCTTCGGGCTACGACTTTCCGGCTTTCAAGGCCCCCTTGATCTGCTCCGCCAGTGTTTGCATTGTGTCGTTATTTGCGTAGGGGTGTGATTGCCAGTTCCAATGGTGGCCGTCGGCGGTGAATCGTGGAATTACATGAAAATGCAGGTGGGGCACAACTTGTCCGGCGGCCTGGCCATTGGCCTGCATTATGTTGACCCCGTCGGCCTTTAAGGCGCTGAACTGAGCCTGCGCAATGTTCTGCACCATTATGATTAGCTTTTGCAGAATCGCGGCTGGCGCCGCCGTCAACGGGTCAATATGTATTTTGGGAATGACCAGCGTGTGGCCGGGTACAATCGGTCCGATATCCATAAAGGCCAGCGTATCGGCATCTTCATGCACCTTGCAAGCGGGCAGTTGCCCGGCCACGATCTTGCAAAAAATGCAGTCGGTATTCATAGCATCGCTAATTACGCACCTGCAGAATGCAGCACGCCCTGCTCATTTCTTATCCGTCAGCCCTTTTTCCTGCATGGCGGCGCGTCGGCTCAAGCGTATTTTCCCGCGTTCGTCCACGCCAATGCACTTGACCCACATCTGGTCGCCGAGCTTGCAGATATCCTCCACGGATTGCACGCGGAAGTCGGCCAGCTCGCTGATGTGTACCAGACCGTCGCGCCCCGGGAAAATCTCAACAAAGGCGCCGAATTCTTTGATGCCGGTTACGGTGCCGTTATAGATTACCCCTTCCTCGGCCTCGGCCGAGACTAGGCTGACTTCACGCAGGGCCATGTCCATCGAGGCCTGATTGGTGCTGAAAATACTGACCGTGCCGTCATCTTCAATGTCAATCTGGGCGTTGGTCATATCCGTGATACGGCGAATGTTTTTGCCGCCGGGGCCGATCAACGCGCCGATTTTTTCGGGGTTGATCTTGACGACGGAAACCCGCGGCGCGTAAGGAGACATTGCGTCACGCGGCTTTGCCAGGATCGTTGCCATGAAATCCACGCGGGCTTTTTCAAAAGCCTGTGCCACCAATTCCCAGTCAAGCCCGCGTATTTTCAAGTCCACCTGAAAGCCAGTGATGCCCTTGCGTGTGCCCGCGACCTTAAAGTCCATATCCCCGCAATGATCTTCCTCGCCGATAATGTCGGTGACCAGCACGGCACGGTTCCCCCCGGTAAACAGCCCGATGGAAATGCCGGCAACGGGCTGACAAATTGGCACCCCCGCGTCCATTAAAGCCAGGGTGCCGACACACACGCTGGCCATGGAGCTGGAGCCGTTGGAACCCATGATGTCCGAAACCACCCGGATGGTATAGGGATAATCACGGGGAATCACCGCTTCCAACGAGCGTTCCGCCAGCGCGCCGTGACCTTGTTCGCGCCGTCCGGTGGAACCCAATCGGCCAACTTCGCCTACGCAGTAAGGTGGAAAATTATAGTGCAGCATAAATTTCTTTTCCACCGCTCCGCCTGTGATGGCATCCAGTTTTTGAATATCACTCTTGCTGCCCAGGGTGACGGTGCCTAATGCCTGGGTTTCACCGCGGCTGAACAAAGCCGAGCCGTGCGCCCGTGGAAGCAAGCTGACATCCGCAGTCAACGTCCGAATGGCGTCAAATTTGCGTCCGCCGATGCGGCGATCATGGCGCAGCACATTGGTACGCACCGTTTCGATTTCCAGCTCGTCGAACATGGCGCGAAACTGCTCGTCGGTCATTTCCGGGAATTGCGCCGTGAGTTTTGTCTTAAGTTCCGTGCTAAGCGTCTTCATGCGTGTGTGACGTTCCTGCTTGACCGGGATGCACAAAGCCTCGGCAAGTTCGGTACCGGCCAGGCCGCGTGCCGCGGTGATCAGCGTTTGGTCCTCGACCAGGTCGGCGATGACCTTGTCCGGGAGCCCCAGCTTGCGCCGCAGGGCCAGCTGGGCGTCAATAATCGTCACACAGGCCGTATGGGCCACTTTCATGGCCGCCAGCAAATCCGCTTCCGTGATTTCCTTGGCATCGCCCTCGATCATGATGGGTAGATCACGCGTTCCGGCATAAATCAGGTCCAGATCGCTGCGGCCGCGTTCGCTGTGCGTGGGGTTCAGCACCCAAGCGCCATCCACGCGGCCTACACGTACACCGGCGATGGGGCCGTAAAAGGGCAAATTCGAAATCGTCAGCGCCGCACTGGAAGCCACGATGCTAAGCACGTCGGCGTCGGTTTCGCCGTCGGCCGATAACAACATATTGTTGATTTGGACTTCGTTGCGGAAGCCCTTCTGGAACAAAGCCCGGATTGGCCGGTCAGTGAGCCGGGCGGTCAGGATTTCCTTTTCGGATGGCCGCGCCTCGCGCTTGAAAAAACCGCCGGGAAATTTTCCGGCGGCGTAATATTTCTCACGGTACTCGACCTGCAGGGGAAAATAATCGATGCCGTCCCGGGGGGCGTCCGCGGCCGTGACCGCCGAGAAAAGAATCGTTTCGCCTAACTGCACGGTGACCGCGCCCTGGGCTTGTTGGGCTAGCAGGCCGGCTTCGATGCGCATGAGTTTGTTGCCGATACTGACTTCTACAAACGTTGTAGCTTTCATGATATATCCTTGATTATCGCGGTGTTTCTGAGAGCGAACGCCTTGCTGATCCCGTACCCCCCGAGGCGTTCCGGGCAGGTGGTCGGGGTTTTACGATCCAATGATCCGGGGGTTCCGGCATGGATTGCCTTAACATGCAATAGGTCAAGAGTGGTTGTAATCCTTAACGCCTTAATTTTAGGCGCTCAATAACGGACTGGTAACCAGTCTTGTCGGTGCGAGCCAAGTAATCCAGCAGTTTGCGACGCGCGCTGACCATTTTGATCAGCCCATAGCGGGAACTGTGGTCCTTCTTGTTGGCCTTGAGATGTTCGGTCAGCTTGTCGATCCGCAGTGATAACAGGGCCACCTGAACACCCGCCGAACCACTATCTTTTTCGTGGTGCTGAAATTCTTTCTTAATTTTGTCTTTGATTGATAATGCCATAGCTTTTCCGTTTTTTTATTTGTTTCGCAGGGAGTATAGCCATCCGCCCTGAATTTGTAAATAGGATAAATAAAATAAATTGGGCACGGGTGTTGTTTGGAAATCAGGGTGTGTTTGGATGACAATTTGCCGTCATAACACATTGCTTTGCGTCCAAACCTTCGGGCTTTAGCGCGCTTGATCCAGTTGCGGTGGATGGTGATGGGTAAGGGGGTGAACTCAGTTGTGCCAACGTATGCCGATCTAACAAACCGCGATTACACCATTTTGATGTCGGGTCCATTCGATGGAATTCCAGGATTGCCGAACCGGGCGTAATATTCGCATTTATCCCTTGTGCACAAACCACGATTTTGCCCGTTTAATGTCTTGCATAATCTGGCGCTTGAGATCCCCAAGGGATGGGAAGGCCTGCTCGCGGCGGATTTTCTTGAGGAACATAACTTCAATGGTTTTGCCATACAGGTTGCCGCGCCGGCCGAAGATGTGCAGTTCGAGAACACGCTCCGGAGGGCGTGCGACAGGCGCCCGGCGACAAAGCGTCGAAATCAAAACACACTCCACCGGTGATGACCGGTCCACCGGTGATGACCGGTCCACCGGCGATGGACGGTCTGCGCTTAACGCTCCGCTCGTTTTGGTGCAGCGTTCCGGCATAGCCTGGCGCTCCACTTTCTTAAGCGTCGGGCGGATGCCCAGGTTGACGATGCCCGGATAGTCACGGTCGTCCCAGCGCGCGCGGACAATATACACACCGTTCGGCGGAGCCACCTCGTTGTGTGGATTCAGGTTGGCCGTGGGTATGCCCAGTTTGCGGCCAATTCCGCGGCCGGGCACGACGGTGCCCAACAAGCTGAAAGGGCGCCCCAGCATACCAGCCGCGTTCGCCAGCCGGCCGGCCAGCACCGCGGCGCGAATCCGCGTACTGGACACCACCGCGCCGCGCCAACGCACCGGAGGAATTACCGTAATCTTGAATCCGTAAGCCGGAGCCAGGGCCTTTAACATGGCCGGGGTGCCGCGCCCTTGTCGGCCAAAGGTCCAGTTCTGGCCGATCACAATCTGACGCAATGTCGGGGCTGCCAGCGCCAACATTTTGATAAATTTTTCCGGCTCCTGCCTGGCCAGTTGGCGTGTGAATGGAATTACAATACACCCCTGTAAGCCCAGAGCCTGCAACAATTTGAGTTTATGCGGGGTTGACGTCAACAAACGGGGGGCTGCGTGCGGGCGCAGGACTTTGAGGGGGTGCGTATCAAAAGTCATGACCCAGGCCGCACCTTGCATGCGGTGCGCGGCGTGGACTATTTTACGGATAATGGCCTGATGACCCCGGTGGATCCCGTCAAAGAAGCCGGCCGCCAGCAAAACAGGGCGATGCTGTTCACGCAGGCAGGCGAGTTTGGATCCCAATTTCATGGAGTGCGTGCCGGCTGCAGGTTCACGCGGGTCAACGGGATTAACTTTTCCAGGAGCTGGTTGCGTTCCAGGTGCAGAAGGTCATCCAGTCCGGCGGCCTGACTCAAGTTGAACTCGCCGATCTGGGTGCGGCGCAATTTTTCCAAATGTGCACCGCAGCCGAATGTGGCACCCAGGTCCGCGCACAAGGTGCGCACATAAAAGCCCTTTGAACAGCGTAGAAAAAATGTGGCCCGCGGCGGCGTAAAATCCTGCAGGACAAATTCGTAAATATGCACCAGTTTGGGCGCGCGTTCCACGGTTTTACCCTGACGTGCCAGCTTGTAGAGCGGCACCCCGTTTTTCTTGGCAGCGGATACCATGGGCGGCGTCTGCATGAAATCGCCCGTGATCTTGTGGATCTCTGTTTCCATCAGCTCACGGGTGACATGGCTGTAATCAGCCTCGCTGATGATGCGGCCATCGGCATCCTGGGTGTCTGTGGCGATGCCAAGCCGCATAACGCCTTCATAGGTTTTATCGCCGGCCAACAGCGTGTTGGCCAGTTTGGTCGCGCGCCCGATCATCAGGATCAACAGGCCGGTGGCTTGGGGATCCAGTGTGCCGGCATGGCCGACCTTCTCAAAGTGGAACTGTCGGCGGATCCGGTCCACCACGTCGTGAGAGGTTATGCGCGCGGGTTTATCCACCAGCAAAAGGCCGTCGGCCTGTGCCAAACCGAAATAATTGCTGGCGTGGGAGGGAGTGTGTGTCATATGCATAGGGATTTTAGCTCCTCGCCACAAAGTGATGATTGGTTAACGCGTAAAATACGGCGGCGGTTCTCACATGAACGCGCATGCCCCGCCAGTGACCCGTCTGAACTCGCGATTGGTATTCAAACACAAGATGCTGTCCCGTCCAGTTGAGGCTACGAACAGATCGGCCATCCCTTTGTTTGCCTCCTAGTCAGGTTTTGTTCCATATTTTATTTTGTGCTGCGCATTTTTTGCAGTGCCGCTCGCTGCTTTTGGATCAACTGCTGGGCGATCATGATGACCGTGTTGGCCGACCAGTACAGGACCAGCGCAGCGGGCATCATGTAAAACATGACCAGCATCATGACCGGCATGAAGAACAAAAGCATTTTTTGTTGGGCCGCGTCTGTGGCGGGTGTCATGGATTGCTGCCAGGCTTGGGCGGCAGCCATGAAGATGGGCAGGATGTTTAACGGGATCGGCAAGACATCGGCCAGTAGTCGCTCCGGCTCGCTGAGGTCTTTGACCCAGAGGAAATCGGCGAAACGCAGCTCAATGGCGCTGCGCAGGACAACGAAGAGGGCGATAAATACAGGAATTTGGATCAGCATGGGCAGGCACCCGCTTACGGGGTTGACCTTGTGCTGCTTGTAAAGGGCCATAGTCTCTTCCTGCAGCTTGCGCGGGCTGTCTTTGTGCTTCTTGCGCAGTTCCGCGATCAGCGGCTGGAGCTCCTGCATTTTTTTCATGCTCTCGGTGCTTGTGTGGGTCAGGGGCCAGAACAGGATGCGAATCAGGATTGTAAGCAGGATGATGGCAATTCCATAATTTGGGATTATGGCGTAGGTGTAATTAAGCACGACGAGCAGGAATTTACAAAGCGGTGACCACATGCCGAAATCCATGACGTCTTCTTGGTGCAACCCCAGTTGGCGCAAGAGCGAATATTTTTTTGGCCCGGTGTAAAGCTTAAAAGTTTGGGTTGCGGATTCACCCGGGTTAATTGTCCGGGCGGCGACAAAAACCTGCGCGCCCACCGATTGGATCTCGGCGCTCTTGGGGGCTTGACTGGGGTCCGTTGCTTCACCGGGCGCCAGAGCGCGCTCGGCTGTCATTTGGTAACCCGCGGCGCCGTTTTCAGGCGCCAGGATCTGGACAAAAAACTTGCTCTTAACGGCCACCCAGTCTACCGGCGCATTGGTCTGCAGGACGATGCTCCGGGGCACACGCTTGTCTTCATCGGCCTGTTTTTTAAAAAGCTTAGGCAGGCTGCCGGCCCAGTATTTGACGCCTTCGCCGCCGCTGGAATTGAGCACGTCAATGCCCATTGATTCCACGCCGGTCGCCTTGGATTCCTCCTTGCCGAGACGCATGGAGCCGAGCTGAACGCCGTATTCCGGCACTGTGAAGTTCTGGCGGCTTTCGTTATAGCACGTGTCCTGCACGATAATCTGATAATCGACGCCAAATGAAATCAGGCGCTTAAAACGTATGCCTGCCGACGTTGTTCTTTCAACACGCAATGCAGCGGTGGCGTCATCCCTTTGGAGGGTGAATTCGTCATCGGTGGAAAGCTCTGGAAACCCTTTGTAAACCAGAGCGGGGGCATTCGAAAAATCCAGGATCATCGGGCCGCTACGCTTGTTCAAGGTTCGCCGGTACTGGGGAAGTTCGGCGGCGACCAGGCCGCCGCCCCGGGACGAAAACGTGAGCAGCATGTTTGCGTTGGTCAGCGTAAGGCGCTGCTCCGGCAGGCGCATTGCCGGGCGGTGCGGTTTTTGATCTTTCAACGCCGGCGCATTTGAGCTCGCCTCCATTTTTGGCGGCGGGGCGGGGTTAATTTCCGAAGTCCGGACCGGTGTTTGATCAGCCAAGGCCGTGATCCGTGTTTTTTCCATGACGGCGGTCGGTTTGGCCTTTGCCGGTGGGGGGGCAAAGAAACGATTATAAACCAGCGGCCAAGCCAGCATGAGCGCAAATAAAACGACGACAATGATCAGGTCTTGTTTTTTCATAATAATCTGTCTACATGTAAATCCGCTAGAACACAGAATGCGGCGTCAGGATTCAAAATTATCGAGACTGGTAACATGATCGTTTAAACAAGTTGCATTGATTCTGAATTCTAGCTGCTGCATTCCTGCCCAATGTGCGGTTTAATTTAACGCTTTGTGCTAACGTGTCTCACGGCACGTGATCGATACCGCCGGGATGAAACGGATGGCATTTGCCCATTCGCATGATTCCCAGCGCAAGCCCCCGAAAACATCCGTGTTTTTGAATGGCTTCACGACAATATTCAGAACATGATGGATAAAACCGGCAACAATCGCCAAGCAGGGGCGAGATCACAAACTGGTAGACACGTATTATGCTTGCTAATAAATAACGCACAATTTTATCCTTAAACGTAACCGTTTGGCAGTCAGAACGCAAGCATCCAGGGCGCAATTTTTTTCGCATCGCAGCAAGGATATCTGGTCCCTGCCGGCTTTTTCAAGCGTTGCCTGGTTGAGCCTAGCGCTGAATGTTAATTTTTCAATCCCCGGCTACCTGTGGGATGCCAGTGATCATTAATAAATATTTTTTAGGACAACCCGGCCTGGTCTGCCAGCCGGTTTAATTCCTGAACCAAGTCTTCCCAGGCGGCCTTTATGACTGCGGGACGGGCCACTAATACTATGTCCGTGTGGCCATGAAATCCAGCCCGGTTTAATCGGAAGGCTTCCCGTAAACGCCTTTTAGCGCGGTTGCGTATAACCGCCGGCCCGATCCGCCGGCTGGCTACCACCCCCAGGCGCATGGCCGCATCTGCACCCGTATAACACCACAATACCATCAAGCGCCCGACGAATCGGCGTTGTTGCGCATAGGTTCGTTTGAACTGCGATTGCCTGGTCAGGCGCTGGCGCCTGGATAACCGGCGGTCAGGCTTCCCCGGAGCGCCCGGACCGGGCGAGTCAGGCTGCCGCGTTGCGTTGATCATGTTTTAATAAATGCATCCACAGGGTGGCTCGATTCTGTAAAATAACCCTGGTTGCCCAGGCGGCGTTCGTCAGAAAACGAATTGTCAGCCGGGGGTGTTTGACTAATCAACAGTCAATTGCCGCCGGCCCTTTTGGCGGCGGCGGGCTAAAACCTTACGGCCATCCGCCGTGCGCATCCGGGCTCGAAATCCATGTTTACGTTGCCTTTTTTTAACAGATGGATGATAGGTGGTATTCATAAATTATCCCCGATTAGTATGGACCAGTTTTTAGCGGCCCGCCTTTGCCCAGCAAGGCCGGAGCCGGCAATTCAACCGATAGTAATCCATTTCCTTGCGCGCTTGTCAAGCTTACGCTCTATTTTGCTTGAGTTGTTATCGGGCCTTGTGATATTCAAAACGTTCACGCCGGTCGAAAACAGAACCGTCCGCGGTTTATAAACCAGTAGCCAAAAGGATCATGGAATGGAAACGATAAAGCAGCTCTTTGACTATTTTATGCATCTTGACCGCTATCTGGGACAGATTATTGCGGCTTACGGCTTGTGGACCTATGGGTTGCTTTTTGTAATTATTTTTTGTGAAACCGGCCTGGTGATAATGCCGTTCCTTCCAGGTGACTCACTGCTGTTTGCCGCCGGCGCATTGAGCGCCACCACCACGCTTGACATCGGGTGGTTGTTGGTTTTGCTCATCAGCGCCGCGATCTTGGGTGACGCCTTGAACTACATGGTCGGATATTACGCCGGCGTGAAACTTAGCAGCACGCGCTTGATCAAGAAGGAACACCTGGACCGGACGCACGAGTTCTTCCAAAAGCACGGTAAAATGACCATCGTTCTGGCGCGGTTTGTCCCGATTGTGCGAACCTTTGCGCCGTTTGTGGCCGGCATGGGCAAGATGGGCTATGCCGAGTTTGCCTGCTATAACGTCACGGGCGGGATCTTATGGGTCAGTTTGTTTGTCGCTGCGGGGAGATTGTTTGGCAACCTCCCGGTAGTTAAAAAATATTTTTCACTGGTGATCGCTGCGATTATCGTGCTTTCCGTCGTGCCCATTGGTTATGAAGTATGGCGGCAGTGGCGTGCGGGGAAACGCAACGGCGCATCGGTCCGGCGGTGACCCGGTAACGCAAAAAGACGTCCCAACACCCCCGCCCGGAGGTTGCTGGGACGTCTTGGTGTCGCGATGCGTTTAGAAATAACAGCGCACGCCAGCCTTAAGGCCAAGGTCGTTATTCTTGGCTTCTTCGTCCTGGACGAAAGCCTTTTCGCTGGCCAGGTCGTAATACAGTTCCGAATAAATGGCCACGCTTTCCGACAGGAAGAATTTCAAGCCGATGGCAGGTTCCCAGAGAATATAATTGTGCTCCGAGGTGCTGCGATAATACTGGCCGAAGCAGTACTGCAGGCGCATGGCAAAATAGGGCATAACGAACGAATTCAGATCCAGATTGGCTTCCCCAAAGCCACCCAGCCCGAGGCCCATGTCGCTGCCATCATAGCCCCAGTCCAGAATGCCGCCGAATTCGATGTTGTCATATACGAAATAGCCCATGCCGCTTTCGAGCAGCCAATCCACTTTGCCTTGCGGGTTGTTGAAATCCATTTTGCCGCCCAGCCGCAACTCGAGGGTGTCCATCGGTATCGTGGCGCTAAAACCGGTCACCGCCGCCGCCATCATTGCGATTAATGCGATTTTTTTCATGCTTGGTTTCCTTGCCGTTAAGTTGTTTTTGCTCGTGTCCGCCCGCCGATTGGCCCTGCCCGTGTTTGCGCTAAACGTTAAAAATCACCTCCTGTTTATTGTGCATCATTTCTGGTCGGGTTTGTGTTGCAAGCACACCTTTAAATTTACCAGCGTCGGCAATATTATTATGTAACCGCATTAGAAATCAAGTGTTTTTATGGTTTTCTTAATGCCTTTTTGCATTATACTGCCAATTAATTAAAGAGAGGAAATATCCAATGTCAACTCGACGCGAAACCAAGATTTTGGCGACCCTCGGCACGGCTTCGGCTACACCGGAAATGATGCGCGCCCTGATCCGGGAGGGAGTGGACGGATTCCGTATTAATATGAGCCATATGCGTGCCGAGGAGCTGGACGGTTGGGTGTGCTTGGCGCGTTCTGCCGCTGCCGCCGAAGGCGCGGCCGTGGCCGTGGTGGTGGATTTGGGCGGTCCGAAACTACGTGTGAACCAGTTACCGGGCGGCCGGCTGAATCTGGCGGAAAAATCCGTCTTGATCCTGGGCCGTGATCTGCCGGTGTCCCATCCCGAGATTCTGGCGGACATCCGGCCGGGCCAGCGTATCCTCCTCGATGACGGTAACCTGGAATTGGAAGGCCTCGGCGCTGTCAGTGACGGGTTCCAGGTGCGCGTCCGAGTTGGCGGGGTGCTCCTGCAAGGCAAGGGGATCAATCTGCCGGATACCGATCTGCGTTTGCCAGCCGTGACGGCAAAGGATCTGGTTGATCTGGCCGCGGCCGTCAAGGCACAGGTTGATTACGTGTCGTTGTCGTTTGTCCAGCGCGCCGACGATCTGCAGACGGCCCGCCGGGCGGCCTTGGCAACCGGCCCCTGCCCGCGGCTGATTGCCAAGATTGAAAAACCATCCGCCGTGGCGCACTTTGAGGAAATCCTGGCGATCGCCGATGGCATTATGGTGGCGCGCGGCGACTTGGGCGTGGAGGTGCCGCCGGCGCGCGTGCCGGTTTTGCAAAAGCAATTTATCAGCCGTGCCAATGCCGAGGGCAAGGCAATCATCACGGCGACCCAGATGCTGGAGTCCATGATCAATAATCCGCGGCCGACGCGCGCGGAAGCCTCGGACGTGGCCAATGCCGTGTGGGACGGCACGGACGCCGTGATGCTTTCCGGCGAAACAGCCATCGGCAAATACCCGGTCGAGACCGTGCGCATGATGCGCGAAATTATTACGGAAGCCGAGCAGGCGGCCGGTCCGCGCCGGGAAGCCTATCGCGGCAAAACCCGTGCGCATGCCCTGGCGGCGGCAGCGGTGGAAGCCGCCGAGGAACTGCACGCGGCCGCCATCGTCGCCATTACCGTATCCGGCTACACGGCCCAGATGGTGGCCCAGCGCCGTCCGCGCGTGCCGTTGATTGCCGCCGTGCCCGATGAGCATACCCGTAGTTGTTTAAACCTGGTATGGGGCGTCATGCCCATAGCGGTTCCGTGGCGGGGACATTCGGCGGAGTTCCTCGGCACTTTGGAACCGATCCTGCTGAAGTCAGGGGCGCTGAAAACGGGTGATACCGTCGTGATAATCAGCGGTTCCACCAAGCTGCGCGGGGCCGACTATATCATGAAAATTCACGACATCGGCAAGTGAGAAGTAAGAAAGCGGGGCGTAAAAAAACTTAACGCGCGCCGATAATTTCCGGCGTGTTCGTCGCCACGTTCACGTCATTCAGGCGGAGAATGGTCCGGTGTTCGCCCGGCCAGCGGCGGATGTCCATATCCTTTATCAGCCAGTTGTCGCCGATTTTTTTGAACGTGCGAACGGTGATGCGCCGTTGAAGCACCCGTTGGGCGTCATATTCCTCAATTTTAATCAGCATGAGCAGGGATTCGTCGATCCAGACCCTGGTCAGTTGCGGCGCCGATGGCGGTATGAATTCCAGTATCAGGCACTCGCGCTCCAGCAATAGCTCGCGTTCTGCAATGATGCCGCCGGTCCACCAGAGGAAGGCCAGACTAAGATCGTTCCAGGTTATGTCGCTGTTGCCGATAAAGTTTTCGCCAGTGGGCGCCGGCGCGGTTTGGAGTAGTGGTCCCCGGGCGTAGTCCCGGCGCCACGCACCGTCTGGTTGGCGAGTAATCGTCAGTTGTTCTGTAGTTGTGCCGAATGCATCGCGCAGGGTATAGCAGGCGGCAACTGGTATTTGGCCCAGATGGAGATCAGCTTGCAGATAAAATGCACGATCCAGTTTGCCGCGTCGCATACCGCACAGTAATTCGCCCTTAATCTGGATGGACTTGTTGGGCAAATTGGCCCGCATCCTTTCCAGTACGTCGGCGGCTCGCGTCAAAGCCACGGGACGTGTCGCGGCGGGCGCCCCGTTGGCTTGCATTACATTTGCCGCGAGGAGCGCCATGCCAAGCAAGCTTGCATACCTGGATATTGGCCGCAAGGGAGCACTATTCATTTTTTATACCGGTGATGACCGGTCCGCCGGTGATGACCGGTCCGCCGGCGATGACTGGTCCACCGACGATGGTCGGTCCACCGACGATGGTCGGTCCACCGGCGATGGTCGGTCCATGAGTACGAACGAAATACGTGCTTCGGCCACAAGGTGATGGCCTACAAAAATACGGCCATACGCTTTGCCGACACGCGGGCGCATTGCCATCTGCAAGACATCAATCAGGAGCTGGTTGCCCGGCCGGACCGGCCGGCGAAACCGCGCCATATCCACTGCCATGAAAAAGGCGAGCTTGTTTTTGTTTTCCGGTTTGCCGAGAATGAATACCGCGCCCGTCTGGGCGATGGCCTCCACCAGGAGCGTGCCGGGCATGATCGGATGTTTTGGGAAATGACCACTGAAAAAGGACTCATTGCCCGTAACATT
>CAYYBV010000008.1:0-10576 GCA_964469675.1 uncultured Verrucomicrobiota bacterium | reverse complement strand
ATGCGCATGATCCCGTTAATGTCTTTGATCGGCGCGGTCTTGATGGGGGTGTTATCCATGACCAAGGGTGGCGCAAATTCTGCGTCTGGAATGTTTTCAAGTGCGCTGGCGCTTAATCCGACGGTGAACTTGGCCTGGCAGACCTGCTGGTCACGCACGGTGGCGATTGCGTTAATTTTAACGATGCCTTTGTGTGCGCGCTCCAAAGTGACATCCGTTATCAGGCGATCGCCCGGCAAAACGGGCCTGCGAAACTTGATGTTTTCAAGCGCGTGCAGGAAGGCGAGGTCACTGGAAACACCAAGAAAATTGCGAATGGCGGCGCCGCTTGTCTGGATCATGGCTTCGAGGATCAGCACGCCCGGCAAAATGGGGTTTCCGGGAAAATGGCCCTGGAAATGGGGTTCGTTAATTGTCACGTTTTTGAGCCCGATCGCGCGCTTTTCGGCGGGAATCAGCCGGACACGGTCGAGCATAAGCAGGGGTGCGCGGTGTGGCAAAATAGACTGTAATTGGTAGTAATCCAGGATGATATCGGTTGCGGTAGGCTTGGCTACCTTGGTTTGGTTTGTTGTCATATATAAAACCCTTTACAAGAAAAATCTGCGCTTTACATGTTTGGAATATTCGTATCCATTACTGCCCAAATCTGCCAAACTGTTTCGGACCGTTCGGATTCCAACACAATTTTTTCCGTTCTACGGATCAGGGACGGCTGCCGGAGGATTGTTTTTCTAGGGCTTGCCGGCGCGCATTGGCTGCTCCGCTGACGTTCCGATCCGGGTCAGATGCAGCGATGATCGCAAGTGTTTCGTTATCCAACAGCTTCTGAACCGCCGCTTTGCGGATCGCGGGATCGCTGTCTTCGCGCGCGATGAGCTTGATGATGGCCTGATTATCTACCAGGTCCAACGCGGCCTTGCGCACGGCTGGAAACGGATCATTGCGGGCAATGTCGTTTAAAATCTGCGGGTTGGTCAGCTTGTTTACGGCCAACAGGCGGACGTTGGGGTTGGCGCTGCGTGCGAGTTCTTCCAGGATAGTCTGATTAGTAATGCGCCCGATGGCTGCCTGGCGGACCGAGCGATGCGCGTCAAACAGGGCAATGTCCTTAAGCTTTGTCTGGTTAATTATTTTGACGGCGGCGGCGGCGCGCACCTCCGGGCGGACATCATTTCGGACAATGGATTCCAGGACGGCCTGGTCTATAAGCCGGGCAACGGCTGCCAGGCGCACACCTGTATCCTTGTCCAGCTGTGCCACGGCCGCGATAAGCAGGCGGTCATTAATCCTGGTTACGGCCGCCTGACGCACACGGGGATCTTCATCAGCCAGGACGGTTTCTTTCAGGGCTTCGGCGTTGGTGAGATTCGGGATGGCCGCCAGGCGCACCACCGGTGACGGGTCGCTTTCCAGCACCATGACTAAGGCCGTCCCTTTTAAGCGCTTAACGGCGGCGGCGCGCACGGTTTCGTCCGGATCAAACTCGGCGATCGAAGTCAGCCAGGCCTCGTCCATAATCTGTTCTACCACTGTTCTTCGGACCAAGTTATCAGGGTCGGTTACGGCGATCCGCCGGAGCAGTTCCGGATCATTAACCTTGCGCACGGCCAGGTAACGGATAACGGGGTCGGGTGAGCTAACCGCCAGCTGTCCGAGCACATCCGCTTGCGTAATCAGGGTGACCGCAGTTTTGCGGATGTCACGATCCGGATCCCGGGTGACAATTTCGGTCAACACTTCCTGGCTGGTGATGTCACGAATGGCGGCGCGGCGCACAAGCGGGTCGGAATTAGTCCGCGCGATCGTGATCAGCCGTTTCTGGTCGGTGATGCGGCTGGTGGCGGAAATACGCACAAACGAGTCGGTATTGGTCATGGCAATTGAAAAAAGCAGGTCAACCTTTATAATCTTTTCCAGGGCCGCTTTGCGAACCATGGAGTCAGTGTTGGTCATGGCAATGTTGAACAGCGTTGGCTGGTCACGGATCAATTCCAGGGCGGCCAGGCGCGCCAAGGGCTCCGTGTTGGTGGCGATGAGTTGCAAAAGGTCGTTCTTATCCCTTAAGCGGGACGCGGCCACCACGCGAACGTTCCGGTCGGGGTCTTGGTTGGCGATGGTGATCAGGTCAGCGGGCGTGTTTATGCAGCGCACGGCTTCGGCGCGCACTTCGGCGTCGGGATCGGCGCGGGCGATCTGCAGGATGATTTGCGGGTCACGGGTGGTGATCCGGATTGTACGCTCCTTCTCACCGGCTACGATGTCGCCCACAATGCGTACTCCTCCGGCATCCCGCAGTACCGGGGCGCAGCCCATAAGCGTAATTGTTAGTAACAGGCAGCAAAACGCCATCCGGTCGAAGGCACACACCGCAACCCCTGCGGGCGTATCAGGCCTCTTGCGCCTTGCGGCGGATAGAGCATTCGCTGCTAAATGGCAAGTTTTCGGCATCATGCATTCCTTGTTTTGAGAGGCGGTCTTTAGTTGGTCAGCCGATGTGTATGTGCCGGATCAAGATGGCATATAATATTTTAGTATTTTTTAGTGTGTAATCTGCTGGGGGTTGCGCGCCTTGCCATTCCGACCCGGTGATACAGCATCAATTTTGTTGCCAGCCGTGCGGCGGTATACTCACAGGTCGGTGTTCCGGGTATGGGCGCCACTTCCACCAGGTCCGCCGCCATTACCCGGCGCGCGGCGCACACTTGCCGCAGGAGATCGGTAAGGGCGTACCAGCCCAAGCCGCCCGGCTCCGGCGTGCCGGTTCCGGGCATCAATGCCGGATCCAAGCAGTCAATATCGATCGAAATATACACGTGTTTCCCCAGCCGCGCGAGTACAGCCTTTATCCAGGCCTTGTTCTTGGTTTGGACGATATTGCGCGCCCAAAATACAGGCAGGCGTTGTTGCTTGACCAGCTTATATTCTTCGGCGCAAATGCTGCGGATGCCGACGGACACAATCGGTGTACCCAGTTCCATAACCCGTCGCATAACGCAACCGTGCGAGAGAGGCGTGCCGGTATAATGATCACGCAGGTCCAAGTGGGCATCAAAATGCAGCACCGTCAGGTCGCCATATACGGCCTTGGCCGCCGCCACGAGGGGAAAAGTGATGGTATGTTCGCCGCCCAGCGTCAGCAGAAACTGACCTTTTTGCATAACAGCCGTGGCGGCGCGCCGAATGGCGGCCAGAACCTTTCCATCGGCTCCGCTGCGGCAATTAACGAACGGTAGGGTCTGCACGCCCAAACCCAGTGGCAGGAACAATTCATCATCAAACGGCTCGATGTGCCTGCTGGCCTCGAGAATGGCCGCCGGCGCGCGCCGCGTGCCCCGGCCGAAGCTGACCGTACGCTCATACGGCACTGGCAGGACGGCGTAAGGCGCGCGCGAATCGTGAGCGCAAGCGGGATCATATTCCAGAAAGTGGGGGGTGTGCATTTGAATGTCATCTTTCAAAATAGGTGTATCCGCGCATGCCGGTTTCATAGGCGGACATAATCTCGCGGCGTTCGACAGCCGTGATATGATTGTCACGCACGGCTTGTTCGGCCATGATCCGCACGCGATTGATCATGTCGCGGGGGTCGTACTCCACATACGAGAGCACATCGGCGACGGTGTCACCCGCGATTTCGTTGGCATACTCCACCGTGCCATCCTTGCCGACCCGGACGTGCAAGACGTTTGTATCGCCGAGCAGGTTATGCAGGTCGCCCAGGGTTTCCTGGTAAGCGCCCACAAGAAAAACGCCGAGATAATAATCTTCGCCACGTAATTCGTGCAGCGGCAGGGTGTTCTTCACGTCGTGCAAGTCAATGAAACGATCAATCTTGCCGTCGGAATCGCAGGTGATATCAGCCAGGGTCGCCTGGCGTGTCGGCATTTCGTGAAGGCGGTGAATCGGCATGACCGGGAATAGCTGGTCAATTGCCCAGGAATCGGGCAGCGACTGGAAGACGCTAAAATTACAGTAATAGAGATCGGCCAGGGCCACTTCCAGTCCCCGTAATTCTTCGGGCACATATTTGCGCTCTTTGCTTTCGGTGGCGATCCGGCAAATGATGTCCCAAAACAAGGTTTCGGCGGCGGCTCGCTCCCGCAGGCTCAACTGGCCGTGCGTAAAGAGCGAGCGGATTTCGTCACGGTAATATACTGCGTCGTGATAGCATTCCTGGAGGTTTTTGGTGGAGAGTGCCTGACGGACATCCTTCAGGTTTTTGAGCATTTCGTGGTAATGCGCCGGCACCTCTTCGTCCGTGGCTGCGGTCGGCGGCTCGAACCGGCTTACATCGAGCACGTTAAAAACCAGCACGGAATGATGCGCAACCGTGGCGCGGCCTGATTCGCTGACAATTGTGGGGTGGGGAATGCCCGCTTCCTTTACAGCGCTCATGATGGATTCCACGACGTCGGCGGCGTATTCCTGCTCGGTGTAATTGCGGCTACTGGCGAAATTTGTGTGCGAGCCGTCATAATCCACGGCCAAGCCCCCGCCAATGTTGATTAGCCCCATGGCGGCGCCTTCGCGCGCCATTTCGACGTAAAGACGACAGGCTTCGTGCAGGGCCGAGCGGATATTGCGGATGTTGGAAACCTGCGAACCAAGATGGTAGTGCAGCATCTGCAGGCAGTCCAGCATGTTTTCCTTGCGCAGGCGATCAATGATCTCGATTACCTGCGTGGCGTTGACGCCGAACATGCTGCGGTCCCCGCCCGAACCATCCCAGTGGCCACCGGCACGGCTGGAAAGCTTGACCCGCACGCCGAGCCGGGGTTTGACACCCATCCGGGAGGCCCGGTTCAGGATCATGGCCAGCTCGTCCGGCTTTTCCAGGACGAGGATGGTTTGAATGCCCATCTTGAGCGCATACAGCGCCAGGTCAATGAATTCCTCGTCCTTGTAACCATTGCAGACGATCAGCGCTTCGGGGTCTTCGGTATAAGCTATGGCGGCCATTAGCTCGGCCTTGCTCCCGGCTTCCAGCCCGTGATGATAGGGCCGACCGAATTCCATGATTTCGGCCACAACCTGCTTCTGCTGATTGACCTTGATCGGGTATACGCCGCGGTATACGCCCTGATAACCGTAATCGCGTATGGCCGCGTTGAAATGTTCGTATAACTGCTTGATGCGCGAGGAGAGGATGTCGGCAAAGCGTAACAGGATCGGCATATTGAGACCGCGTGCCTCGAGCCCGGCAATGAGGTCCATGACGCTGATGCTCGTTGTGCTGGTAGGGCCGAACGGTTTGACCACAATGTCGCCGCTGGCGGCGATGTCAAAATAGCCACTGCCCCAGGTGCGGATGCCGTACAAGTCCGCCGCGTTGTCGCAGGTCCATCGCTCGAGCACTTCAGCTTTCATGCCGTCTCCTCGCAAGTCACCCCGTGCCGTTCCGCCAGCTCACAAGCCGGCGGAAGACCGAAATCGGAACTTTCCGTTATGGCTACTGATCAGATTATTCTTTATACACGTGCAACGCAACACGGCAAGTCATTTTTTTGGCACATGATGGCGCTTGCTTCGCGCTTGATTCCACGTATCATCGCGAAGCATGAATTTTCAAGAAAAAAGCCGCCGGTATTGGGGCCGGGCCCTGTTGGCAATGCTCGGGCTCGTCAGCGTCGGCCTGGTTTTTTATCTGGGCCTGCGGACCAAGCTGTCGGTCGCGCCGAACGCAGAGCCGGATGCGCCGGGATTGAGTCAAGCGTGTGCCGGCCGGCCGATGACTGACCCGTTCCGAAATCTTGTTTTTCCCACGGGTCGGTCGCTTGATCGTCATGACGCTAGTCTGTTTCAGCCGACCGCCTCGGATCGGCCTGAATCCGCGCTGTTTGGCTCGGTGCGCATCGCCAATTATGGCAAAGGCCTGGCGGCGTCCTTTCATGAAGGGGTGGATATTGCCGCCGGTCAGCGGGATGCTGCCGGCCGGCCATTGGATGCCGTGTATGCCGTAGCCGACGGTACGGTGGGCTATGTTAACACTGTAGCCGGCAATTCGAATTACGGCAAATATGTGGTGCTCACCCATGCATGTCCTTCCGGTATCGTCTATTCGCTCTATGCGCATCTGGCGACCATTTTGCCCGGCGTAATCCGGAACCGGCCCGTAAAGGCGGGTGATAGGCTGGGGATTGTCGGTCACACGGCCAATCCGCCGATTCCCCTGTCTCGGGCACACCTCCATTTCGAAATCGGGTTGATCCTGAATGCGCAGTTCAGCCAGTGGTGCCGTGCTCAAAAAACAAGAAATGAGCATGGCATGTTTAATGGGTGGAACTTGTTCGGCATAGAGCCCCTGGCGGTGTGGGCGGGTCAGCGGCCAAATCCCGGCTTCGATTTTTTCCAGAACATTGCCGCCTTGCCGGTGGCTTTTGAAATTGTGCTGTCCACGCGTCGCCAGCCGGATTTTTTTAACCGCTATCCATGTCTCTGGGAAGGTGGGGAATATCAGGGCGCCGGCCTTAAAATGGCGGTCTCGGAAAATGGTTTGCCAATCAAGGGGCGCAATGCCACGGAATTGGAGCGTCAGTTGATTGGCAAAAAAAAGAGCGCAGTTCTGCGTGTGGATCCAGCCGTACTTGGCCGCAACGGTTGTCACCTGATTGTCTGCCGGAACGGCTTGTGGCGTTTGGGGCCCGAAGGCGAAAAATGGCGAGACATCTTGATTTATTGATCAGATATTCAGCCAAAAAACGCACGCTACGCGCGATTGTCAGGTGATAACTGGTTTAATCAAAAGATTGGTCAGCCAGGTGAGTTGCTGAAACCGCCGAAGACCGTGTTTATTTTTGGACATCCGACGGCAAGGCATATGGCAAAGGCTGGCGATGACGGTATTGCACGGCGTGGGTATAGCCGACACTGCGGGCCAGGGCCAAAGCGCTGTCAAAATGCCAGCCCACTTCTTCCGGACGATGCGCATCGGAGCCGAAACAGATAGGAATATCCCGTTCTTTGGCCAAAGAAAGAAGCAGGGCGGAGGGGTAAATTTCATGGACTTGCCGACGCAGGCCGGACGTGTTAATTTCAATTGCCATGCCGGCCTTCGCCACGCGATCCAGGGCAGGTTGAGCTATTTCCTTCAAATCCCGGTCGGATGGCCGGTGCCCGAATTTTTTGGGCAAGTCCAAGTGGCCAAACGCATCGGCCAATCGAGTGTCGGCCAGCTTGCCGATCAGTTCAAAATAGGCGGCCCAGGTGTTGGTGACGTCCACGGCATCCCAGACGTGCCGCTCGTCGGGATTGTCGAATCCCCAGTTGTTGATGTAATGCACTGAACCGAGCACCAGATCGAAATCCTGGCGCGGAAGCCAGTCCTGAAGAAAACGCTCACAGCCGTCGTAGTAATCAGCTTCAATACCGAACAGGATTACCGGGCTGCTGCCAGTGCGTGCCAAATCCGCAATCATCGTTCGATACAACGGGAACTGGTCAAGGCGCATGCGGTTGGCCGGGTCATAGCCATCCGGGTTGGGCACATGATCAGTGAAACAAATTTCGGGCAAGCCCAATTCAACCGCACGTGCCCAAAATGCGGAAACCTCGCCTTCCGCGTGTTTGCAAAGTTTGGTGTGAATATGGTAGTCGGGAAGCATTATTGATGGCTAATTGATAAAAGGCAAATGGTAATGCCCAAGGGCGAGGGGATATAGCTTTAAAATTTTCAATCGCCCGAGGTTAATTTTTGATCAATCTACATGCCACGAGGCGTTCAGTCCATAGAGTTTTTCGTGATTGTGGCCCTTGCCGCCTTTGCGGGCCAGGAGGCGGGCCATGTCATGTTGTCCGTAGGCCTCGGCCCAAGTCAGGGGCGTATTGCCGGTATTATCGCAGGCGTTAATGTCGGCGCCGGAACCCAGCAGGCATTTGACACTCTCGGTATGGCCCCAAAAGGCCGCCCAATGCAAAGGGGTCATCCCCTGGGTATAGGTTTTTGATTCAATCTCGGCGCCTTTGGCGAGCAAGACTTTGATTGTGTCCACATGCCCATATTGCACGGCGCAGTGCAGGGGCGTCAGCCCAAAGGCATCCTTGGCTTTGACTTCGGCGTTGTGGTCCAGCAGCAAGGCGACCATGGTTGCATGCCCGGCCATCGCGGCCAGGTGCAAAGGGGTGGTGCCGATATTGTTGACGGTATTGACGGCGGCGCCCTTTTCCAGCAGCAGTTGGACTTCGTTCTGCCGGTTAAAACGGGCCGCCTCATGCAAGGCGGTGGATCCGTCGTTGGCGATGGGCGCGTTGACGTCGGGTGGCGCGGATAACGCTGCTTCCGCATTTGTGTCCGCCGTGGCGGACGGGTCAGGCGCAATTACGTTGGTGCCATTCGTCACAGAGTTTTCTGCACTGAAAGCCTGAATAGACAGGCAACAAATCCCCAATATCACAATCCACAGCTTGGCTTGCATGGTGACCTCCTGAAACAGCTTTCGCTTTAATATGTAATTCATACCACGAACGAAGCCTGGGTATCAAGCGTTTTCGGGCAGCGTGTTGCGACCGGATGCAAGCCGAACTTGTTGTTGATCATCGGGCTGGTTCCCGTTGGCGTGGAAAATGCACCGCGCATTTTTTTCGGAACACTCCGGCGCTCAGCATTAAAGTCAGGATGGAGGTCAAGTTGCAGCCGGCTAAGGTTTGGTGGTATCGAGGTGAATGGGGAGCGGCTTGATCTGCCAGATGTCGCGTGCGTATTCGCGGATGGTGCGGTCGCTGGAAAACCGGCCCATACGCGCAACGTTAAGAATGGCTTGCCGCGCCCAAAGACGCCTATGGCGATACAGACGCGCAACCTTTTCCTGTGCGTTTACATAGGGGCGATAATCGGCCAGCAGAAAATAATAGTCGCCTCTTTCCACGAGCGATGTGTACAGGTCGGCAAACAGGTTGGGGGACTCGGGCGAAAAATGATTATCCCGGATGGCGTCCAGCGCCCTTCTCAATTCCTGGTCGGTCTGATAGAACATGCGCGGATTGTAATTGCCCGCAAACTGGGCCAGTTGCGGGGTGCGATACCCGAAAATAAAAATATTTTCCCGTCCCACGGCCTGGGCGATTTCGATGTTGGCCCCGTCCCACGTCCCGATGGTCAACGCCCCGTTGAGCGCTAATTTCATATTGCCGGTGCCGGAAGCCTCCGTGCCGGCGGTGGAGATCTGTTCGGAGAGGTCCGCGGCGGGAATGATCCGCTCCGCCAACGAAACTTCATAATCTGGCAGAAACACAACTTTCAGGCGGTCGCGAACCTCCGGGTCATTGTTGATCCGGTCTCCCAGGCTGGTGATCAGCTTGATGACGTATTTGGCCGCCGTATAACTGGGCGCCGCCTTGGCGCCGAACAGAAACGTGCGCGGCACCATGTTAAGGCCGGGGTTGTCCTTGAGGCGGTGGTAAAGCGTAATGATGTGCAGGACATTCAAAAGCTGGCGCTTGTATTCGTGCAGGCGTTTGACCTGTACATCGAAAAGCGTTTCGGGATCCACCGTGTCGCCGGTAATCTTGCGGATAATTTTGGCCAGGCGCACTTTGTTTTGCCGCTTGGCCTCCAGAAAGGCTTTTTGAAAATCGGGATCATCGGCAAAAGGTTCCAGGCGCCGGAGTTCGTCCAGGTCCTTGGCCCAGCCCGTACCGATCGTGTTCGTGATCAACTTTTCCAGGGACGGATTGCAGACCAGCAGCCATCGGCGCTGGGTGATACCGTTGGTCTTATTGTTGAATCGGCCAGGGAACATGGCGGTGAATTCGGGGAACACCTTTGTTTTGAGCAGGTCCGAGTGCAAGGCCGAGACGCCATTGACCGAGTGGCTGCCGACAATCGCCAGGTTGGCCATGCGCGCCTGCTTGGGCGCGCTTTCCTCGATGAGCGACATTTTTTGCAGACGTTGCGTATCCTTGGGATAATACGCTTCGACCTGCTGGAGAAAGCGCTGATTGATTTCGTAAATGATTTGCAAGTGCCGGGGTAGGACTTTCTCCAACAGTGGTACGGGCCATTTTTCCAGGGCCTCCGGCATGATCGTGTGATTGGTATAGGCCGTGCTCCGCGTTGTGATGTCCCAGGCCGTATTCCAGGGCAGGCCGATTTCGTCGTGAAAAAACCGCATCAGTTCAGTGATTGCCAGGGCCGGATGCGTGTCATTCAGCTGGATGGCGTTCTTGCGCGGAAAATCCAGCCACTCGCGGTGATTTTTTTGGTAGCGTCGGATTATGTCGCGAATTGAGCAGGTGACCAGGAAATATTCCTGAATAAGCCGCAGGGTCTTGCCGGCCGTGGTATTATCGGAAGGGTAGAGGACCTTGGTAACCACTTCCGCCCAGTTCTTCTGCTGGGTGGCGTTCACATAGTCGCCCTTGTTAAACACGTCCAGCCGGAACCCCTCACTGGCGCGCGAACTCCAAAGGCGCAGGAAGTTGACGGTGTTAACCTGATAACCAATAATGGGAATATCGTAAGGCACGCCTTCGAACAATTGCCAATCCACCCAGACGGGATTGAGCGCGCCGCGCGCGCCGCGCACATTTTCGACTCGGCCGTAGACCAGGACGGGGATCGGATATTCCGGACGGATCA
>CAYYBV010000007.1:18223-24113 GCA_964469675.1 uncultured Verrucomicrobiota bacterium | reverse complement strand
CTGCGGATGTTCTCGGGCGCCACGCACCTGGTTTTCACCGCAGTTGCCATGGTCAACGCAACGGCCACGCAAGAGTTAATTGTGGCCGAGGCGGCGGTCCGTTTCCGCAAGTTGAGCGAGGATGAAATCAGGTCTTATGTTTACAATGTCAAACCCATGGACCGGGCCGGGGCCTACGATATTGATGAACAGGGCGAAACACTTATGGCGGGATATACCGGAGAGCGCACCACCATTATGGGACTGCCCGAGGTAGCGGTTAAGGCATGGCTGAAAAAAGAGAGCTTGCTGTGATTTTTGCGATCGGTGATTGCCGATTACTGGTTGGTGATATTGATTTGCCTGCTTGCGCGCATTTTGTGTCATTGCGCAGTTAAAAAATATCGGGGTCTCGACTTATGCTTCTCAAACCGCTGAAAATCGGCAATGTAACCGTGGATTTCCCGGTCATGTTAGCCCCCATGGCCGGATACACCGACGCGGTCATGCGCGCCTTGGCCCGGCGGCATCACTGCGGGATGGCCTATACCGAAGTTACCAGCGCGGAAGGGCTGGTGCGCGGCTCGAAGCAAACACTGCATATGCTTGAAACCATGCCCGGGGAAAAACCGATCGCCGCTCATATTTACGGGGCCAACCCGGAGATCCTTGCCCAGGCAGCGGTATTGCTCGAAAGCACCGGACGCTTCCAGACGATCGACCTAAACTGCGGATGCCCCGTAGCCAAGGTGGTAGCCAAGGGCGCCGGCGCGGCCTTAATCAAACATCCGGAAAAAATAGCGCGGATCATCCGGGCCATCAAACAGGCTGTATCCTTGCCGGTCACCGTGAAAACCAGGCTGGGGGTCGCGCCCGGCCAAATGAACATTTCGGAAATCGTCCACGCGGTGGAGGAGAGCGGGGGCAGCGCCATAGCCGTGCATGCCCGTTTCGTCACCGGGCGACACACTGGCCAGGCCGATTGGCCGGCATTGGCACGCATCAAATCGACAAGCAAGATCCCCGTGATCGGCAACGGCGGGATACTTTCGGCAGCGGACGCGCTTCGAATGTTCGCCGAAACCGGCGTGGACGGGATAATGATCGGCAAAGCCGCGGTCGGTAATCCATGGATCTTCCGGGAAGCATGGGCCGCCATGCATGGGTGCCCCTGCCCGACACCTTCCCTGCAGGACCGCAAGGCGGTTATCGAGGAACACCTCCGCCTGCTCATACTTCACAAGGAGCTTGCCGGTAAATCACGGCGTCACCCCCAAAACAGCGCCGAAGTAAGCGCCGTGCTCCATTTTCGGGCCCACTTGGTGGGCTATATCCGGGGGTTCCCGAAAAGCGCCGAGGTGCGGCGGACACTGCAGGATATGCGCCGGGTGGCTGACGTCCTGGAGGCGGTAAACAGCCTCCAGGCAAGAACCCTGCCGGCAGGCGAATGATCCGAACTTGACTTCCCAAGCCCAGCAAGGTATAGGTTAAATTCTCGTATGGCCATTTGAATCCATGGCGGCTCTAACGAACCGTGGCTACACCAATTTAGCGCAGATGCCGCTCAAAAACGACGAATTGGCCAACAACTTAATTTTATGAATATCCTTTTAATTTATCCTGAATTTCCGGATACGTTTTGGAGTTTTAAGCACGCTTTGGAATTCGTACGCAAGCGCGCATCCCTGCCTCCACTGGGTTTGCTGACTGTCGCCGCCATGTTGCCGGAAAAATGGTCCGCGCGGCTCGTGGACACCAACGTGCATGACATTACCAAAAAGGATCTGGCCTGGGCCGACTGCGCCTTCATCAGTGCCATGGTAGTCCAACGTGAGTCAGCCCGCCGCCTGGTTGCCCGGTGCAAAGCGGCAGGCTTGCGCGTCGTGGTCGGTGGCCCGCTGTTTACCAACGAGCACGCACAGTTCACGGGCGTTGATCATTTCATTTTGAACGAGGCGGAATTGACCTTGCCGGCTTTCCTGAACGACCTGGAGCAAGGCCGGCCACAAAAGCTGTATGCCTCCGCTGAATTTGCGGACCTGCGGCAAACGCCGGTGCCCCGCTGGGACCTGTTGGACCAAAAGCGTTATGCTTGCATGAGCATCCAGTTCTCACGCGGTTGCCCGTTCGCCTGTGACTTTTGCAATGTCACCGCCTTGCTCGGCCGCCGGGTGCGCATTAAAACTTCAAGCCAGATCATCGCCGAGCTGGATAGCCTGTATGCCCAGGGGTGGCATAATGAGATTTTCTTCGTGGACGACAATTTCATCGGTAACAAACAGTTCCTTAAGAACGATCTGCTGCCGGCCTTGATCGCATGGCGCCAAGGCAAGCGCGGCATCGTATTTAACACCGAGACTTCCGTCAACCTGGCACAAGACGCGCAGCTGATGACCATGATGGTTAAGGCCGGATTTAACAAGGTGTTTATCGGCATTGAAACCCCGGATGAGACTTCGCTGGCCGAATGCGGCAAACACCAGAACAAGAACCGTAATCTGGTGGATGATGTGAAATGTATCCAGCGCGCCGGGCTTCAGGTGCAGGGCGGGTTCATCGTCGGCTTTGACAGCGATCTGCCCTCTATTTTCCAGAGACAAATCGATTTCATTCAGAAGAGCGGCATTGTGACCGCCATGGTCGGCATTCTGCAGGCGCCCCCCGGCACGCGGCTGTATGACCGCATGAAGCTGGAAGGCCGGCTGCGCGGGGAATTATCTGGTGACAATGTGGACGGCACGACAAACATCATTCCGGCCATGAGCCTGGACGCCCTGCGCCAAGGCTACAAGGACATTCTCAAGAACATTTACGCACCCAAGCAGTATTACCAGCGTATCCGGACATTTTTGCGTGAATTTAAACCGCCCCGTCGCAGCACTCCTTTACGGGGCATACATTTGCTGGCACTCATGCGGTCTTTCTTCCGGCTGGGAATCATGGGCCAGGAACGTTTTCATTACTGGTACCTTTTGCTGTGGACCCAATTCCGGCATCCCCGGCTCTTTCCGGAAGCCATCACACTGGCTATTTACGGCTACCATTTCCGGAAAATCTGCAAAAAGCACGTGTCCTGAAGAAACAACCGGCGGCCTCGTTTTACGCGTCAAAATGCCGGGTTAATCCCGAACATCGCGCGGCGGGACACCAAAATATTTCCGGAAGACCTTGGAAAAATACCCTTCATCCTCGTAGCCCACCGCATGGGCGGCCTCCTTTACATTGCTTTTTCCCGCCTGCAGCAGCGCCCGGGCCCTTTGCATGCGCAGGTTGGTCAGATAGGTGAACAGGGAAAAATCGCTTTCCCGGCTGAAAACATGCGAGAGATAAAATGGGCTGACATTGAGCAGGCGCGCCAGTTGATCCAGGGAGATGGGCTCGGAAAAATGTTCGTCCAGATACTGCCGCGCCCGGAGCATGAGCAACCGGCGATGGCGTTCACCGTAGGCCTGCTTGTTCCGGACCCCGCACCGGGGAACATAGCGCAGGGTTTCGCGCAGGATCATTAGCAAAATGGAATGGACCTGGGAACACACGAGCAGGTGGTCGGCCTCTGTTCCAAAATTCAGGCCAGCGCGTAGCCGGTCAAACAGGCGCGCCATATCTTCGGCGACCCGTGGCCCGGCAAGCGGCAGGGCCAGCGGTTTGACCACCTTAAAATAGTCTGATTCCGCCACCCAGGAAAATTGCACCATGAATACCTTGAGCCCCATGACCTTGTCAAAATTGTCGCGATGCATGGTATTGGAAGGAATCAGTAGGGTGTCACCGGATCGGCCAGTCAAGCAGCCCCGCGCGAGCTCAATCTGCACAGTGCCATTGATAATGTGGATCAATTCGCAGACCGTCCGCGAAGCATGCCATTTCTGCGACCAGATGGGATCAAACATCATCGCGCCCATGAAATGGACGCTGGGCAGGCGGGCCAAAACCGGAAGGGCCATTTTAAAGGCCATCTTTTTGGCCCGGGGCGCCAATGTCGGATGCTTGCCACGCGGCATCTTTGACCCGATCTTTCCAATATGCCTGCCGATATTAACCATAAACTGGCTGCCCTTTGATTGAGGCTACCACGTTTGCAATCCCGGGCAACCATTTTTTGTTCACGGTGCCCGGCAAAATCCCGCACCCGGGCAGCGCAATAAAACACCAGCAATAGCAATTTCTTTTGATTGCCTTCCGAGGGCGACATCTGGCAGAGTAATGCGCATTAAACGGAGCTGGAATAAACACATCAACCTTGTCGAGGGGTAACAACAATGACCAAGGCAAAACTGGCCTACGCAATCTGGCCGTGGGGCCTGAAGGAAGACGCCCAGATGATTCAGGGCATGCAGGATATCAAATCCGTGGGGTTTCGCTATTTTGAAAGCGTGGCCACGGCCGTTGATATGTTCAAGGACCGCACCAAGGAATTCAAGGCACTCATGAAAAAACACGGGGTCTATCCAGTAAGTTTCTATTTCTGGAACCGGGGTGATTCCGCAAAAGATGCCGGCACTGTGCAGGCAGCGCTTGATTTCCTGGCCGCCAATAATATCCGCTCGATCAGTATCCAGGCTACCAGCAAGCAAGGTGGCGGCGCCACGCCCGCGGAACTTAAGAATGAGCTGCAAACACTTCAGCGCATCGGCACGGTGTGTAAGCCTTACGGCATCATGCCCTGCCTGCACCCCCATAGAAACACCGTGGTCATGTTCGAGCGCGAGGTGGATTTCATGATGCAAAACACGGATCCAGCGCTGGTATTTTTCGGACCGGACACCGCACACCTCACCGTCGGCAATTGCAACGCCGCCGAAATTTTTGAACGCTATGCCCGGCGCATCAAGTTTGTCCATTTAAAGGATGTCAAGAAGAGCAAGTCCACGGCCGGTGACGGTGGGGCGAAGGAAGGGTTTGAAATTTACAGCGATTTCCTTGAATTAGGTGAGGGCGATGTAGATTTTCCGGCAATTTTCCAGATTCTCGACCGGGCAGCCTTTGACGGCTACTTGACAATCGAGCTGGACCGCTCCCGGTTCGGCAACAAACAGAGCGCCGCAATGAACATTCAGTTCATGAAAGCCCACGGTTTTGCGTAAAATCAGGAACGGACGGCAAGCCATATAATCGCCTGTATCAATCATTAACGGAGGTAACCATGGACACCCTGGCAATCAACGGCGGCAAGAAAGCGGTAAAAGACAAACAAATCAAGGATTGGCCGCCCATCGACGCGCTGGACCGCAAGATGGTCCTGGCCTCGCTGAACAGCGGAACCCACGCTTTTGGCCCGAATGCCAGCGCGTTCCAGCAGGAATTCGCGGCATGGAACGGCAATAAATTCGCCATTTACACCAATGCCGGCACGGCCGCCCTGCACATGGGCATGGTGGGTTGCGGACTGTGTGCCGGCGACCACGTGCTGGTAACCTCCTACTCCTGGTCATCCAGCGCCACCTGTATCCTGCACAACAACTGTATCCCGGTATTCGTGGATATTGACTTTGACACGATTAATATCGACGTCAATAAAATCGAGGCGGCGATTACCCCAAAGACCAAGGCCATCGTCGTGGTCCACCTGCACGGCCTGGTGGTTGACATGGACGCCGTCATGCAAATCGCCCGCAAGCACAAATTATTTGTGATCGAAGACGCCTGCCAGGCTCACGGAGCTTTGTTCAAAGGACGCAAGGCCGGCACGTTCGGCGATTGCGCGGCTTTCAGCTTCAACCAGAATAAATGCCTATGCGCCGGTGAAGGCGGCATGTTCGTCACGGATAACGAAGAAATCTGGAATAAGGCCAAGATGCTCTGGTCCTTTGGCGAAACGCGCACTCCGGAAGAATCGCGCGACTACCATTCCTATGCCCTGGGCTGGATGTATCGCGGCAACGACCTGACCGCCGCTTTCGGCCGCGCGCAA
>CAYYBV010000007.1:10531-18213 GCA_964469675.1 uncultured Verrucomicrobiota bacterium | reverse complement strand
GATGGATCGCTACTTTAAGACCCAGCGTGAAAACGCCGCCATGCTGCTTGATGAACTTAAGGGCACGCCCAGTCTGATTTTGCCGACCGAGCCCGCGGGGCATACCCATAACTGGTATAACTTCACCAGCCGGATTGATATGCAAACCGTAAAATGGAATGGCGCGCCGAACCTTTTCCGCGACGCCGTGATGCAGGCGCTGCGGGCCGAGGGTGTGCCGGCCAATGTCTGGCAGTCATTTATTCTCCCAGCCATGACTGTTTTCCGCGCCCAGAATGCCTACGGCCACGGGTGCCCCTGGAATTGCCGGCTGACCGAGCCGGTGGTATATGATCCGGCCAAGTTCCCCGTCGCGCAGCGGCATTGCGACACCCATTTCGGCATGACCTACCCCTTGCGCGCGCCGCACGGCAAGGCGGTGGTCAAGGCCGTGGCGCGGGGATTCAAAAAAGTCTTCAGCCAGTTAAACCAACTGGATGTCGAAAAAATTCTCGCAGGGATAAAAAAATGAAAATCGGATTCGCGGAAATTGAAATTACCCCGCCACCAGGAACGAAAAAAACCGGGTGGATGGAGGACCTGGAAGCCAAGATTTTTCTCGATCCCTTATTCGCCAAAGTTGCCGTCTTCCAGGACGCCAGCGGCGGTCAAACAGCGTTCGTTCAGCTCGACACCTTGAGTATCCGCTGGAGCGACGCCACCGATCTCCGGCAACGGATCGAGGCCGCATGCGGCTTCCCCGCGGGTAATATCATGGTATCGGCCACGCATAATCATGCCGGACCGGCGATCAGCCGGCTGGCGCCTGTGGCGAAGGATGTGTCTTATACCGAGGACTTGAAAAAGAAATGCATTGCCGCCTTTACGCAGGCTTGGACAGACCGCCAAGATGCCGAAGCCGGCTTTGCAAGCGTCAAGGAATTTGATGTGGCTTTCAACCGCCGCGTCATAATGCGTGACGGCACGGTCAAATGCCAGGAGTTCTTTGGCACCAATCCGGATGCACTCTATCTGGAAGGGCCCGCTGATCCGGAAGTCGCCGTCGTAATTGTCCGTAATAAAAGCTCCAAAATTTTGGGAGCCTTGGTTAATTTTGCCTGCCACCCGACACATCATGGCGGCACGCATGAAATTTCCGCCGGATTTCCCGGTGTCCTGGCAGCGCACATGAAGGCCTGGGGCTGCCCCGTTACGCTTTTCCTCAATGGCGCCTACGGAAATGTAATCAACAATGATTTTCAACATGGAACCTCGCCGACCAAGGAAGAGGCCGGCGCACGGCTGTTTGCGGATGTCAAAAAGGCTTTTGCCCAGATGGTTTTTGGGGCAGATTTATCGGTCGCGGCCAGCGCGCGCACCATCAAGCTGCCGTTTCGTGATATAAACGACAACGAAGAGCACGGCCGCGTCAAGGGCGCACAGCGTTTCCGCGACGATGATCTTTACAATAAGGATATCGCCCTGCTCAAAGCCAAGATAGCCAGGCAAGGCGCGCAACCGGCAGAAGTCCAGGTCATTCGGATCGGGCCCTGGCATTTTGCCGGGATCCCCGCCGAATATTTCGTGGAACACCAGCTGCGCATCAAAACTGCGACATTCCCGAAACATGCGCTCGTGGTGGGTGGCGCCAATGGCATGGTCGGTTATGTGCCAACCAAAGCTGCTTTTGCGCGCGGCGGCTACGAGACCACGCTGGGGCCGCCCAGCCACCTGGCGCCGGAAGCCGGCGACATGCTGGCCGATGCTGCCATCGGCCTAATCCAGGCGCAGCATTCAGCACCTTTAAAAGGGCACCGCAAATGACCTCCGGGCCGTCTGTCCCTTTATCTGATTTCAAGCTCGGCATTCAGCTTTACGGCCTGCGGGATACCTTTCGCAAGGATAGGCGCGGCACACTGAAGGCCCTGGCCGGGTTCGGATATCAAGGCATCGAATGGCTGCCCATCGAATCCCCGGACGCCCCGTCCATAACCGGCGACCTGCTTCAATCGGGCTTGCCGGCCATCGGCTATTACGTGTTCGATCCGCACAAACTCCTGGCACCGGACCATGAATTATACGCCGAACTGAAGGCGCTGGGCATCCATGATGTGACCATTGGCTATTCGGGCAGGGTGGCAAATGACTGGGCAGCGGCGATCGACGATGTGCGCCGCATGGCGGAGTGTGTGCGCCGCCAGGGATTGACCCTGCATTACCACAACCATGAGCAGGAGTTGCAATGCGTCCAGGGCCGCCCGGCACTGGAACTCCTGGCACAGCAAACCGAAAAAAAGCTTGTGCAGTTCGAGCTGGATACCTACATGACGGCCAAAGCGGGTGAAGACCCGGTTCAATGGATCGAACGCTTTGCCGGGCGCGCGACGCGCCTGCATGTCAAAGATATTCATCGGCACGATGACTCGGTAGCCGTGTTTGGCACAGGCGATTTAAATGCGCGCGCCGTTCTGCAGGCCGCGGCGCGCAGCGGGGTCGAATGGCTGATCGTGGAATTTCACCCCGGCCTGGCAGACCCGCTGGAAATGGCCCGGCTCTGCCTGGAGGGCGTCAAGGCAGCACTTTGAAGAACCCCGATCCCGAGTCGAAGCAAACTCCAACCATCGAATGAAGCAAAGGAAATGAGCCCATGAAACTATCCATGATGTCTTATACCCTGGCGCGCGCCAAGGATTTCGATCTCAACCGCATGTGCGAGCTGGCCAATGAACTTAAGCTCGAAGGCGTGGACATGGTCACCACCTACGGCAAAAAACCGCAGGAGATCAAGCACTTGCTGGACCAGCATGGACTCAAGACAATCTGCCACACGTTTTTCGTGGACCTTATTTTTGCAGACGCCGCCGGCCGGCAGGCCGGCGTGGATATCATCAGACAGGGGATCGAGACGGCCGTCATTCTAGGAACCAAAAAGGTGATGATTCCCACGCCCGGCAAAAAGAATGTGCCGCGCGACCTTTCACGCCGCTATATTATCAGTGGGATGCAAGAGGCCCTGGCCATGGCCCGGCAGGCGGGGGTGACACTCACGCTGGAAAATTTTCCCGGCGCCGGCAGTCCATTCGTAATTTCCTCCGACATGCTCGAAGCGGTCCGGGAATTGCCCGGGCTCAAGATCACATTCGACAACGGCAATGTTCTCCTGGGGGGCGAAGATCCGGCCGTATCCTTTGAGCGTTGTGTGCCGCATGTGGTGCATGCCCACTTCAAGGATTGGGTACGGGTAGCGCGCGGCCAGGGCGGCGAGGGGCTGGATGGTCGCTGGTATAAGGCGGCGCTCATTGGGGAAGGACTGGTGGATCATAAAGCCTGCCTGGCTGCCATGAAGCAGGCGGGATACAAGGGTTACATCAATATCGAATACGAAGGCAGCGACTACCATCCTGAAGAAGCCACGCGCAAGGCGGCCGCATATTTGCAGAACCTGATGCGCGAATTGGCGTAACCAGCCATCGTAAATCTGGCGGCCGGGAATCGCACGCCCACGGTGCGGTCGCTTGAAAATGGAAGGATAATATGCGTAAAAACATTCGCCCCGCTCCCGAAGCACGGCACCTATTCCAGGCAGGGTTTGCCAAAATTGATATCTCCCCAAAAGTTTTCCCCGTCCGCACTTACCTGGCCACGACGGACCATGTCGTGGACCCGCTTTACGCGCGGGCCGCGGCGTTCAGCGATGGTCGCGAAACCGTTGTCATGGTCGCCTTTGATATCGTCATCCTGGAGTGGGAATATGTTTGCCGCATGCGTCAATTATTTAGCGCGGCCACCGGCTTGCCGGAGCGCAGTCTGCTCGTCTGCGCTACCCATAATCACGCCTGCCCAGCGGTGGTCGATCGCCCTAAAAACCCCAAAGAACCCGACTACATCGAGTTCATGCTCCAACAGGGCGTAACCGCCGCGAACGCCGCGTTGCAGAACATGGAAACGGTCACCGCCGCACGCGGGTCGGCCATTGAAACACGCGTATCTTTCAATCGCCGGTTTATCATGAAAAATGGGACCGCCATCACACAACCGCGTTCCATGGAAAACATTCTTTGTAACGAAGGCGTCATCGACCCCGGCTTGGAAATTATGGCGTTCCGCCGTGCCGACGGCACACTCAAGGGTGTATTGGTCAATTTCGCCTGTCACGCCGTGCATCTCATGCGCCAGCTTTCGGCCGGGTATCCCGGGGTCCTGTGTGATCGCCTGCAAGCGCGGTACGGCGCCGATTTCGGCTGTGTGTTCCTCAACGGCGCCTGCGGCAATATTGTCCATCATGATTTCACCGACTGGGCAAAAACCGAAATGCTGACCAAGGAATTCGTGGGGGCAACCCTGGCCGAAGATGTCCATAAAATTTTGGAAACCCTCACCTTTGTCCCGGGTGGCCCGGTGTCGGTCGCCGAGGAATATATCCATATCCGCTACCGGGATATCAGAGATTTGGAAGCCAATATCGACAACCCCGCCTGGTTTGTCAACGTGTTCCCGACTTTGCTCCGGCTGGACTGGTGGCATTGGTGTCTGCCCCAGCTCCAGGCTTTGCATGCCGCATCCGACGGCATTGACGCATTGGTCCAGGTCATCCGACTGGGTGATGTCCGATTGGCTGCCATCCCGGCCGAATATTTCACCGAATTCGGCTTGAAAATCAAGGCCCAGAGCCCCGTCCCGGCCTGGGTGGTTTCACTGGCCAACGGCTGGCTGGGATACATCCCCACGCCCGAAGCCCTCGCGCGCAAAGGCGGCCACGAGACAACCATTATGACCTCAAGCAAGATGGAGCCGGCGGCCGGCGATCTGCTGGCCAAGACCGCGCTAAAGCTCATTAACCTCTCAACATCAGTATAAGGCCTGGCAATGTCAGGACCGACCACCCCCGCCCGCCGACGGCAAGCAGTTCGGCGCAGTGGGCGGCTTGGCCAATTCGTACCAGGGCTATTTTTTACTTGCGGTTCGGCCGACAATCAGCACAATACTTTTGCGCCTGAAAATGCAGGCACATAATCGGTTGCCATTTCACGGGACAAGCGTGTAGCGGTCCGGTAAACGCTTTGTAGCAACGCCCGTCTGTCCCATAACAGTGAGGAATATTCATGAGCAAAAAGTTCATATTCGCTTTTGTGCTGATTATTGCCACGGCCGTCGTGTTGCTTTACAACATGAAAGGTATTTTTACGCCTCCCCGCATTGACGTGGACCTGGTCTTTACCTCGATTAAGGGGGTATATACCTCCATTGTATTCTTGGCCTTCACTGTGATCGGCGTGCTGATCGGTCTTTTCATTAAGTAAGCCAAAGCCCGGGCGGGCTTGCGGCCAACCGGGCCAAACCGCGGCCGGTGGACACCACGCTTTTATCAGCACCATGGCCCCGCAGCTAAAACAGCTTGACTTCAGCCATGGTTCTGTCAGTATGAATTTAAATCTATAAACAAGAACAGGAGGTGGGAGCATCGGGTTGAGTGAGCTGGCATGCGCCCCTTGCGCCTGTTTCGGGCGGCGGAGTGCATGGCCCCTTCAAAAACCAAACAACCATGACACGTTGAACGTTGATCGGCAGTCGGGATGGGATAAACAGGACGTGAACAATAACAGGACGACGCCTGTTAAAACGTAATAATTCTCAAGAACATTCAGGAATATTGCCATGAATATTAAATTATCGAAATTTTTTGGTGTAGCAGTTATGACTGTTTTCGCGATGGTGGCGGTCCAGACAGTGGCCGCTCAGGCACCCGAGGCGGCGGCCCCCGCAGCAGCGGCCAAGGCTGCAGCCGTTGAAACGCCGGCGGCTACTGCTCCTGTCGCGGCGGCCCCGGACGTTAAACCGGTCGTTGCCAGCGCGTTGGAGCTTCGTAAAACCGGGGTGGTCAGCGTGACCAAGGATGCCAGCGGCAAAGTAACGGGATTAAAATTGATCGTCAACAGCTATGAAATTCCACTCAATGAAGGCAGCAAGCCGCTCGAGAGCATGGATGGGCAAAAAGTCCGCGTGATTGGCACTTTCAGCAACGAAGGCGGCAAGCGCATGTTTTACGTGAAGGGCGTGGAGCCCAGCACCACCGAAGGTGCCGCCGCTTCCGGAAAGCCTGCCGCCGCCACGCCATCCAAATAAGCGCTAGCATATGTTTGGCAGGCAAAATAGCCGCAGGGGACAAGTCCCCTGCGGCTATTTTATTTTACCCGCTGTGTCCTGAATCTGTTCGCCATTACCCACCGCACGCTTGCGCTCCGCCAACCATATAATCCAAATACAGGCTTCATACAACAGCAACATTGGGCCGGCCATGACAACCTGCGAAAATATGTCCGGGCCTGGGGTCAAAACCATGGCAAGGATCAGAATAATCACGATGGCCTGGCGCCGTTTTGATCGCAGGAACGCCGCGGACACGATGCCTAAATAACCTAAAACCACCACTACCACCGGCAATTCAAACGCCAGACCGAACGCCAGTAATAATTTTACCGCGAACGCAACATAACTGACGGCCGTCCATTCTGCGCGGATACCAAGCCAAGCATGCAAGCTGAACATTATTTTGAGCGCCACGGGCAAAGTAATATAATAAGCGATGCCTACGCCTAAAATAAACAAGGCGATCACAAAGCCCAGCGCGCCCGTGATAACTTTCCGCTCCTGAAGGGTCAGGCCGGGCAGGACGAACCGGGCGAGCAGGAAGGTCACGAACGGCGCGCTAACCAGTAGGCCGCCCCATAGCACGATCTGCATGGCAATGGCAAAGCCACCCGTGATTTCCAACGAGCGCAGAAATTGTTCCGGATGTTCGGTGATCTTGGTTAGCGGGGCGCGCAAAAGGGCAAACAAGCAGGGGGTGAATGGCATAACCGCGGCCATGCCAATTACCCAGGCCGCCAAGCACCCCAGCAGGGTAGTTCGTAAATCAGCCAAGTGCTCCAAAAAAGGTTTGGGCTGATCCGCTAGTCCGCTGGTGGTCATGACGCGTGCCATTGAAAATTAAACAAGCAAAAAATTGACACCCTGGCAGATGTCCAAACGGCAAGGTGCAGTCCGCAAATGGCGGTCAAAACAAACAATGTTTCGCTGAAAGTCAAAACCGTAATTGCGGCCTTAACTTTTGATCTTGCACTTGGTTGCCCTGCAGCCCCGCCCATCTGCAACGGTAGCGCCCGCCGCTTTTATTTTTTTCCCGCCCATTGCTTGCGCACTTTTTCTGGACGCACCAGCATCTGCCGGATAGCTTTGGTCGTCATCTTGTCAACTTGGGCGGTTGGTACGCCGAGTGCCAGCAGACGTTGCTTATGAATGGCGGCGCGGCGCCGACGTTCGCGGGGCTTTTTGGCGGAATAGGTTAATTCATCGTTCGCTCGCCCTGATCCCATAGTTCTGGTTCCTTTCAATCGAATCGTTTTAGCCCGATCCGGATCGGGTTGCTCCCCGGGCATGACGCTGCGCATACTATTAGATCAAGCACGCGAAAGCAATCCCCGATCCATGCGTTCGACAAGCAGCCGCCACCCTTCTGACGGAAAGCGTTTTAAATTGGACGGGCGATAATCAACCCCGGCAGGCTTATCAGCTGATTTCAGGCGGGATGTCCTGGCACAAGAAATTGGCGTTCGAATCGTTCCCATAGTATTTTCCGCTGCCATTCCCGGATCTGGCCGGCAACATCCGGCGGCATGGGTTGATCCGAATGCCGCGCGGCCCAT
>CAYYBV010000007.1:10009-10521 GCA_964469675.1 uncultured Verrucomicrobiota bacterium | reverse complement strand
GAACATCGTTAGCCAACATCAGGTGCGGCTCCAGACCGTAGGGCGCAGCGGCATGCACGCGCCACGCCTGCATGGCTTTCAAGCGCTGGGCGTAGCCGGGTTTCGAACGAGGTCGTTTAATAAAGTGCGGGTGCACTTCTTCCGGCGCCGATTGGCCCTGCTGGATTGCTTCCAACAGCCGCCGGGCCATGTGCTCCCGGTACATAACCGGATGCAGGCTTTTGATATCCCGAAGCGCCTGGACCGTGGCCGGCGGTTGACTGGCCATGCGCAGCAATAGATCATTGCGAATAATAAAATGCACCGGCCGGTTTACCGAGCGGGCCACTTCATCGCGCAGCCGGACCAGCGCTCCCAGGATCGCCAGCTGGCGCGGATTCAACAGGGCGCTTTGCTTGATGCGGTGATGCGGGGGCGTGAGATCGGCGGCCGGTTCGGCAAGTTCGGCGCGGCGGAATTCCTCCTTGGCCCATTCAAGCCGACCAAGCTCAACCAGCTTGCCAGTTAAAATT
>CAYYBV010000007.1:0-9999 GCA_964469675.1 uncultured Verrucomicrobiota bacterium | reverse complement strand
AAGCGGTCGCTTCAACCAGTCGATCTTCTGAAATTTTTTGTCAGTTTGGATGTTCAGCAAATCCTGCAGGAGACTGCCCAAGCCGAAATTCCGGAACCCGCAAAGTTGCGCTGCAATTTTGGTGTCAAAGACATGGTTTAGGTTTAAACCGTATACCTGACGACAGGCCCGCCGGTCAAAATCGGCGTCATGCACAATTCATTCAACATGGCTGTCACTGAAAATGGCGTTCAAGGGACCAAGGTCAAGGCCGGCCAGCGGGTCGAAGATAAAATTACGGTGGGCGGCGGTGGATATCTGGATCAAGGCAATGTGCAGGCCATAGTGATGGCGCTGGTTTTCCATTTCCAGGTCCAGCGCCAGGCAGTGTTGCCCTTGTAAATAAACCAGCGCCGGGCGCAGAGTATCGGCCCGATCGATGATTTCGTAACGAATAGATTCCATTGGTTTTCAAGAATATGCCCTTATGCGGTCCAATACAATCCGATTCCGCCGAAATTGATTGCATGCCAGGGCCTTGTTCGCTAGGTTGAGGGTCACCCATTAAGCGAAAGATCCGGCATGATTGATCTGCATACACACTCGACGTTTTCCGACGGCAGTTTCACGCCCGAGCAGCTCGTACAGGAAGCGGAGCGCGGCCGGCTCACGGGGCTGGCGCTTACGGACCACGACAGTATCTGCGGCCTGGAACGGTTCATGACCGCCTGCGCCAAAAGCACCGTGCGCGGTGTGCCCGGCATAGAAATCAGTGTTGATTGTAATCCCGGCGATGCCACCATGCATATCCTGGGATACTTCATTGATCCGGCCAATGCCGAGCTCAACGCGCATGTCAATCGGCTGCGTGATGGACGCCAGCAGCGTAATGCGGAAATTCTCAAGCGGCTGAACGCCATGGGCCTGATGCTTGGCATGCACGAAATCGCGGCGTTTGCCGGCGAAAATAACGTGGGCCGCCTGCACTTTGCCATGGCCCTCATGGCACGCGGTTATGTCCGCACTACCCAGGAGGCGTTTGATAAATACCTGGCCAAGGGCAAGTCCGGTTATGCCCATCGCTTGCGCTTCAAGCCCACCGGTGGCGTGGAAATGATTCGCCGCGCCGGAGGCATCGCCGTATTGGCCCATCCTTTTACCTTGAACTTGGGCAAACTGGCCCTGGCCGATTGTGTTGGCGAACTGGCGCGCGCTGGGCTTCAGGGCATCGAAATATATTATCCCCAGCATTCGCCTAAACTCGTCCGGCAATATCTCGACCTGGCCGCGCAATTCCACCTGGTCGTTACGGGTGGCACCGATTTCCATGGCAGCTCCATGCCGGATATCAAACTTGGCCACGGGTTCGGAACGCTGGATGTGCCGGACTCGGTGTTGGAGCAACTGGATGCACTCCGCACGCGATAGCATCACCGGCCTTTACGTGCATGTCCCATTCTGTGATGGTAAATGCGCTTACTGTGCGTTTTATTCCGTCCGCTACGAACCAACCCTGGCCGACCGCTACCTCGATGCCCTGGAACGTGAACTGGCGACGGCATTGCCACTGGCGCCCGAAACAATTTATATCGGCGGCGGCACACCTTCAATACTCGCGGCACGCCAACTCGACCGGCTTTGCCGGTTACTGCAGACCATGGTTGCCACCGGCCGGCTGGTCGAATGGTCGGTGGAAATCAATCCCGGCTCGGTGGATGCCACCAAAGCGGCGATCCTGGCAGCGGCCGGTGTTAACCGGGTCAGCCTGGGGGCACAGTCGTTTGATAATGGCATCCTGCAAAGATTAGGGCGGCGCCATGTGGTGCGGGATACGATACAAGCGGTCACAATCCTGCGCGATGCCGGTTTTGCTAACATCGGCCTGGACCTGATTGCCTGCGTGCCGGGGTGCTCGCGCACACTCTGGCGCCAAACGCTCCGCCAGGCTGTTGCCCTGGCGCCGCAACATGTTTCCGTGTATGCCTTGACCAATGCGGAAGGGACGCGCCTGAACCATGCCGTCCAACAAGGGCAGATGGCCCTGCTCGCCGACGAGGCCCAATTGGCCATGCTGGATCTGGCGGAAAACGAATTGACCCAGTCCGGGTTTGCCCGCTACGAAATTTCCAATTACGCCCGGGATGGTTTTGCCTGCCGCCATAATGTGGCTTGCTGGCAGGGCGCGCAATATGTCGGGGTCGGTCCGGCGGCGGCATCACATGTCGGACTCAAACGCTGGACCAACTGTTCCAATTTACACACTTACCTGGCGGCGATCCAAGCCAACCGCCAACCGCCTCGCGATCTTGAGGAATTAAGTCCCGCGCTTAAGCGGCAGGAGCAGGTGATCTTCGGCCTGCGCATGGCCGAGGGCATTGCGGCGGACATGGCCTTGGATTACCATGATATCCTGCAATCGCTCCGGTCCGATGGCCTGCTGGATTTGCGCGACGGGCGTTGGATGCTTACCGCCCGCGGACGCAATTTGGCCGATTATGTGTCCGTAGAGTTAATGCGCTAGCCGCCACGCCACCGGCCGGCTGGAAAAACCCTTTTTTATTTACAAACTGCCGGTTATGCTGTCTACTCATTTTGTAGGAGCAATCATGCCGTCAAACTGGATACAATCACTAACAGAACTGATCCGGCGAACCTCGACCGACCTGCCAGACGATGTGCAGGCGGCCCTGCGCCAAGCCCGGCGGCATGAAAACCCACGATCTTCCGCCCACTGGGCACTCACCACTATTATGGATAATATCCGGCTGGCGCGCGCACGCGCCGCGCCGCTTTGCCAGGACACCGGCACATTGCTATTTTACTGCAAGGTTCCGTTCGGCTTCGATACCCGCCGGTTGCAAGCGGCCATCCATGCGGCTGTCCGCCAATCCACCACGCAGGGCAACCTGCGGCCAAACACGATCGACCCGCTCAGCGGGTTTTCCTGCAAGCATAATCTTGGCGTCGGGGCACCGGTGATTCATGTGGAGTTTGCTCCGCGCCGAACCGTGGATATCCGCCTGGTCATGAAGGGCGGCGGCAGCGAGAATGTGAGCGCCCAATGCAGCCTGCCGGATGCGCGCCTGGGAGCCGGGCGCGACCTGGAGGGCGTGCGCCGTTGTGTGCTCGCGGCAGTGGCCCAAGCCCGGGGCAACGGTTGCGCGCCCGGCGTGCTGGGGATCTGCATCGGCGGCGACCGGGCCACCGGCGCCGAATGCGCCAAGCGTCAGTTTTTGCGGTTGTTAAACGACCAGGCCCCGGAGCCGCGCCTGGCCGCACTGGAACGGCGCGTGCTCGCCGATGCGCAAAAGCTGGGCATCGGGCCCATGGGCTTTGGCGGCAAGACCACGCTTCTGGGCGTCAAAATCGGCGCCCTGACCCGCTTGCCGGCATGTTACTTTGTGAGCATAGCATACATGTGCTGGGCCTTCCGCCGGCGGGGAATCTTGCTGGATACCACCGGCCGTGTCGTCAGGCAATTATACGACGGAAAATATTAGCATCCTGCCGGCTGCGCCCGGCAGGGAACCAGCGTCTAAATTGAAAACGCAATACGCATAATCAGTTAGTGCAAAATGCCAGGGGCCTAGTGTATAAACATGAGCTTGATTTCTGCGCTCCGGGTGCTTGCCTGGCCCGCCCGGTGTGCTTGGTTGGACACATGATGTTTGCCGGACGGTTCCAGGAAGGTCAATAATTATGCCGTATGCCGCGCCCATGCCTGTGAAATTAAAATATCCATTTACCTGTGCCGCCGTGCGCCAATTGAAGGTTGGCCAACGGGTGCTCCTGTCCGGTCGCCTTTTCACCGGCCGGGACCGCCTGCATAAATTTCTGGCGGAAGGCGCACGCGCGCCGGTTTCTCTGGAAAACGGTGCCATTTATCATTGCGGGCCGGTGGTTACCAGGATACAGGGCCAGTGGCGCGTGCGGGCCGCCGGCGCAACCACCTCTATCCGCGAAGAGCCATACATGGCGGCGATCATCAAACAGCATGGCCTGCGGGTCATTATCGGCAAGGGCGGAATGGGGTCGGCCACTTTAGAGGCTTGCCGCCGCCACGCTTGCGTGTATCTGCATGCCGTCGGCGGCGCCGCCCAGGTGTTGGCCGACAAGGTTAAAAAAGTCGGCCACGTCCATTTCCTTGACACCTTTGGGCCGACGGAAGCCCTCTGGGAACTGGAAGTGGCCGATTTTCCATGTTTGGTGACAATGGACGCGCATGGGCACAGTTTGCACGCAATGCTTGCCCGGCAATTAACAGTTAGTTTGTCAAAATTATACAAGGAAAAATTTTCATGAATGCCCGCGAACGTTACTTGGCAACCATGCAATTCGGTCATCCTGACAAAGTTCCGCTCGCCCCCGGCGGCGGTCGTGAATCAACGCACGCGCGCTGGCTCAACGAAGGGCGGCCGGTCAACATTCCCGATGATAACGAATGCGCTTATCTTTGTGCGGGCGGCAAGCAGGCCTGGCCCCAAACAGGCGAGGGCTTCCCTGTGCAGGAAAGCATGCGCCCGCAATTTGAGGAAAAAGTCATCGAGCGCCGGGCTAATTCCCAGATCGTGCAGGACTGGAAAGGTAATATCTGTGAGATCGGCCTGGAATTTACCGCCAAGCATCTCCGGACTGCGTCCGATTTTGTCACCCGCCGCTGGATCAAGTGCCCGGTAGAGACGCGGGCGGACTGGGAAGACATGAAGCGCCGCTACAATGCCGATGACCCGGCGCGGTATCCGGCAGACGCGGCCGGCCTGGGCCAACGCTTAAGCGGACGGCAACATGTGGTCGGCCTGTCTTTTTCCGGTCCGTTCTGGCAATTGCGCGAGTGGCTTGGATTTGAACAACTTTGCATATTGTTCCATGACGATCCGGATTGGATCCGGGAGATGGTGGCCTTCTGGGAGGCCTATGTGGCGCGGCTCATGGAAAATGCATTTCGCTTGGTTAAGCCTGATTTGGTGCACCTGTCGGAAGACATGGCCTACAAGGAACACGCCATGATTTCACCGGCCATGACCCGCGAATTTTTGCTGCCGACCTACCAGCGCTGGGGCGAAATCATTCGGCGGAATAAGTGCCCGATTTACGGCATGGATTCCGATGGACATGTGGGCGAGCTGATTCCCATCTGGATTGATGCCGGGATTAATGAATGCGATCCCATGGAAGTGGCCGCCGGTAATGATATCCTGGCATACCGGCGCCGGTTCGGCAAGCGCATGGCCTTCCGTGGCGGGGTGGACAAGCGGCTGATCGCCAAAGGCGGCGCCGCCATAGAGGGCGAGATCGAGCGCCTGACTCCGCTTATTCGCGATGGCGGCTATATTCCCGGTTGCGATCATGGAGTTCCTTCGGATGTGTCCTGGCCTAATTTTGTGTATTATACCAAGCTCTTGGCCCGGGCCACAGGCTGGATGTGAACGCGCCCGACGGTTCAACCATAGGCGCCTGCTTCAGTCGTCTGCGCGGCCGGCGGTTGTTTTAAGGAAATAGCCATGCGCATTGTTTTCATGGGTTCCGCGGAATTGGCCTGCCCATGCCTTGATCGCCTGCTGGCCGCTGCCTCCGATCAGATCGTCGGCGTGGTTACCCAGCCGGATCGCCCAAAAGGACGCTCACGCCAAATGGCACCCTGCGCGCTCCATGCGCATATTGCCAAACAAGGGGTTCCCGTATTGATGCCCGAAAAGGTGAATGCCCCCGACAGCGTGGCCACACTCCGCGCATTGGCGCCCGACCTGATTATTGTCGTGGCCTACGGTCAATTTCTAAAGACGGCTATTCTGGAGCTGCCTTTGCTTGGATGTATTAATGTGCACGCTTCGCTCCTGCCGAAATACCGCGGGGCGGCGCCCATCCAGTGGGCCGTGGCCAACGGCGAAACCGAAACCGGCGTCACCACGATGTTCATCAACGCGCGCATGGATGAGGGCGACATCATTGATCAGCTTGCCGTGCCCATCCGGCCGGAGGATACCGCTGTCAGCCTGCATGATCGCCTGGCCCGGTGCGGCGCCGATCTGCTAATGCGCACGCTTGCCGCATTGCGGCAAGATTCAATCCAGCGCCGACCGCAGTGTGAGAGCGAAGCGACTTTTGCGCCGCTCATCAAAAAATCCGATGGCCGTATGGACTGGCGTCTGCCGGCCGTCACGCTGCATAATCGGGTTCGTGGTTTTCAGCCCTGGCCGGGTTGTTTTTGCGAGATCCCCGCGGCCGGTATCGTGCGGGTTTGGCAAACAAGGGTGGAACCTGGCCGGAATGCAACGGCAGGCACTGTCCTGGAAACTGCCGGCGATGGGCCCTTGATTCAAGCCGGCCAAAACGCCCTGCGGCTTTTAAGCCTCCAACCGGAAAACCGTAAAATAATGTCGGGCGCCGCTTTTTTGCGCGGTCATCCGCTCACGGTCGCCTGCTTGCCGTAGTCCGGCGCTGCCCGGGCACACGCTGAATCTTCGGGATTAAGGCCGCGAATTACCGCGGGCCGGTACAATGCTGGCCGCCAGCTTGAAGATCCGCTCGGCATTCGCATGGGCGACTTTTTGCAGCACAGCGTCCGGCAACCGTAGCTGGTTTATAAAACGGGCATGGTTCAAAAACGCCTGAATCATCCATGTATCCGTTCCGCCCGCGCTCAGGGATGCATCCGTGCCAAAAAGAATGCGATCCGGGTGCGCCAGGAAAAATTTACGTAAAACATCGCGGTCATGGTCATACAAGACATCGGCCCATCTGGTAACAAAACCGCAACTAGTGTCAATCAACAGGTTTGGGTTTTCCGCCAAAATACCCGCCAGCCGTTCAAGTCCCACATGCAATTGATGGGCGCCAATGAAAGGAATCTGCGGGTATTGGCGTATAACCTGCAAAAAAACCTGCAGGAGTTTTTCGTTGGTCACGACGCCATTGTTCTTTGCACCGTCTTGCCAATAGGAGTTTGCGCGCCCACCGTGATAAGGCGAGGCGCTCACCCGCTGGGTGACATGCCACAAAACCGGATAATTGGCCTGCGCCAATAACTGGAAGATCCGGGACCAGTCATCGCTTAACCAGATATCCGGCCGGTCCTTGCCGGACATTAGCGGCGCGTTATGCAGCTTTACGCCCCGCGCCCCGTGGTCCAGAGCGCGCCGCAATAAATCAATGTCCGGCTGATCATGAAACATTCTGACTATCCAACTGAACCGTGCGTCCCGCGCCGCGACATCGCGGCATGCCTGAAACGCTTCCGGGTTTTTGACAATGACCATAATCCGGCCCAGCCGGTATGCGTCTAGCGCGGCGAACCACTCGTCCAGCATGCAAGCCAACTGCGCTTGGGTTGTGTCTTTGCCAAGGTGCCCGTGACAATCCAGCCAATAGGCCTCATTGGGCTGGAAATGTAAACCCCAGCCTTGTGAAAACCCGCCATCCAGCCTGGTCCGCTCGGCGATGTCGGGAGAATGTGGATACAATGCCTCGTCGTTGTCGTTCATAAATCCTCCATGGTTCCCGATTTTAACAATTTACAGCTCCGCCTAATCTCTTTTATGTCCGTTCAAATGTAATGCCCATAGCGATCAGTCAGTTTGTCTGCCCAGCATGGTGCGGCCGCCCGGCCAACCGGTCATTTATGCCCCGCAAGTTTTTGGGCCCCACTCTTTGGCGCTACCAGATCCATGTAGGTCCGGTAACGGGCAACAATCTGACGCACATAATTAATCGGTTCCTGGCCGCGGACAAATCCGCATTTCGCCCGCCGGGCGTATTCCGGCTTGGCAAGCAGCCGCATCGCATCCTCTACGTGGCCGAACCAGAGATTCGGATTACGACCCATTTGGCGGGCCAGGATACGCGCGTCCAGCACGTGTCCCATGCCGGCGTTGTACGAGGCCAGCGCAAAAAAAACACGGTTGGAGGCGTCCAGTTCTCGCGGCGCGCGGTCCTGCATGACATCCATGTATTTTACCCCGGCGTGAATGCTGGTGGGCGGGTCTTTTAGATTGTGAAAGCCCAGCTCCCTGGCCGTGCGCGGCATAATCTGCATGAGCCCGCGCGCGCCGGAGGGTGATACCACGTTCGGGTCAAACCGGCTTTCCTGGTACATTTGCGCAACGATCAGGCGCCAGTCAAAGTTATACATTTCCGCAAACTGGCGCACCAGGGGATCGTATGGTGAAATGCTGCCGTCCGTATAAAGCCGGGCATGGGCTTGTGCGGCTTTCCGTATTTTAGCGGGGCTTTGGAAGTAGCGCGCATAGGCGATATTGTAATCGGTGCTGCGGTATTCCTTTTTCCAGAAGGCGTTAATCGCCTGAAGCAATTGCTTGTCGCTGGCGCGCGTGACCCAGCCTTCCGGCTGGGGCGCGCTCAAGGGTAGAACGCTTTGAATGCCATCGAGCCATCCCAGGGCCATGGCCAGCACCTGGTCATCCACGACCGTCAAGTTAATTTTTCCTTCGGCCACCCATTCAAGCATGTCGTCCGGCTGGGCACCGGCGGGCGCGGCACGACGGTTAACCTTGATGCCCTGGTCCCGCAGATTACCCAGCAGGGTCCATGGGTAAGATGAGCGCGCCGCCATGATTTCACGGCCGGCCAGGTCCTGGATGGTTTTGATGCGATGCTCGGACTTGCGGGCCACAACCGTTTCCACGGCGTAGTTATACGGCCGCGAAAATTCTAAACCCAATCTCCGGCGTTCGTCGGTAATCGTCAGGAAGGCGGCGATGAAATCGCCGCGCCCGTCCAGCAGCATGGGGATCAGGGCATCGTAATCCTGGGCCACAACCACTTCCAGGTGCAGGTTGTTTTGTTTGGCGAACCGGCTGGCCATCTCATATTCGAACCCCTTGAGCTCGCCTTTCCAGAGGAAATATGTGGCCGCCGTATTGACCGTGAGCATGCGCAGGATTTTACGTTTTTTTATTTGGGGCCAATCTTCCCGGTAGACGGCGGTATTGCGCACCGCTAATGGCGCCTGTTTTAAATAGCCATCAAGCGCGGCCAGCAACTGCGCATTCTTTGGGCGGGCCCCCCAGACCAGGTCACGCGCAACCCCCAAGTCGAGCACCGGCTTGAAGTCGGTGCGATATTGCCCCACGATTTTCAGGGAAAGGTTGTCCGTCATGATCAGGTCCAGCTTGCCCGCCGCCAACTGGTCCAGGACGGCATCGGTGGAAAGCGTCTCCGGCAGAATCCGCAGCCGGATCTCCGGATAGCGCCGATTCAGAGCCTGGGCAGTGTCCCATTCGGCCGTGTCTTTCTGCACGGCAAGTGTATGGCCTTGCAAATCCGTAATGTTTGTCAAGGCAGGGGCGCTTAAACGACCGGCAACCAGTTCGCGACAAGAAAAGAGTGGGGCCGAAAAGGCGAGTTTCTTGCTTAAGGCTGCGGTAGGGGTCAGGTAGCTGGCGATGATATCGCCTTTACCGGCAAGCAGGGCGGGCACCAGTTCGGCGCGCGTGTCCACAAAGACCGCACATGGACGAACACCGATGGTGGCACAAAACCCGGCGGCCAGCTCCACTTCCCGATTGGGCGGGTCCCCTGCCCGAGGTAGATATTGCTCATCCTGGCGCAAAATCAGGAACCGCAGATAGCCACGTTTCTGCAGGGCAGCCAGATCGCCGGTTTCGATGTAATCCGGAGCCGGTGCCGCACTTTCTTCGGCGGTTACATCCCCCGGAGTTGTCTCCAGCACGGGCTGGTCTGATTTTTTGCCGCAACCCGTCACCAGGCACAGGCATGCCATGCTGATTATAATGGTTGGCTTTAACACAATGTACCACGCTTAAAATCGTAATTACACGGTCAACCCGTAAAATCTATGTTTGCGGTGGCGGCATTGGCATCGGCCCATTGCCCCAATTCATCGGGATGAACCTCGGCGTAGCCTCCCAACCATATCTTTTTATAAAGTAAAGAAGCTTGCCGCAAATGGCAAGCACGCTTTGCCCTGGGGTGCAGCGGCAAGCTAGTACCTTAATTTTGCACGAACATCAGCGTCATGGTCATATTTAGCCAATAAACACG
>CAYYBV010000006.1:23433-25499 GCA_964469675.1 uncultured Verrucomicrobiota bacterium | reverse complement strand
ATGATTTTTTCGGCCGTCCGTAACCACTCGAATGCTTGTTTTTTAAAGTTCAAACACATAAACCCGTGGGATCTGTCCATTTGGCATGTATAATGCTGGTATTATAATTCGGACTTGAGCATTCCGGGTGCAGGTGTATCATGAAAGCAATGAGCAAACACAAGCAGGCTGGTATAATCAGCAAAGGCGCATTTACCTTGGTGGAAGTGGCGATTGCTTCTACCTTGATGATTTTGGTGCTGGCCTTGTTTTTAGGAACCTTTGTCTCGGCCAAACGATCGGCGGTAATTGGTGATAAACGCATGGACGCCGTTAACCAGGCCCGCATGGCGATGGAAAGACTGCTATCCTATAAGTATGCTTCGGCCCAATTAGCCGTTGGAGCCCGGACGCTGGTCATAGACGGTATGACCAATTATTATTATGTCGCCGGCGTGACGCAAAATCCGGGGATCGTCGTCAAAAATATTTATGTTACCAATCGCTGGGTGAATCCTGTCACCAGAGCGACATCCACGGTCAGTCTGGCGGTGTCGATGAGCGAGGAGTTCCATAAATGAAAAACGGATTTACGCTCATTGAGCTGATGATTGCGGTTGCCATCTTTGGGTTGGTGATGAGCGGCGCCATAGGTGTTTATATCATGAGCCAAAAAATGTGGTCGGCCACGGCGTTAAGCATGCAGGCCAGCCGTGACGGCAACCTAGCCATGTCGCGGTTGATTTACGGAACAGGATCCAATAGCGGATTACGGGCGGCCGCCTCCATAAGCATAACTTCCAATGCTTATGGATGGCACCTGGCATATTCTAATAAATTTGACGGCGCGAAGTCGATTGCTTTCAACCAACAAGCCAGCAATATCTATTGGTTGGATGGCGTGAATCAATCGAGCCGGATTTGCGAGCATGTTTCCTCTGCCGTTGTTTTGACGAATGCTTCCGGCGTGTACATTCAGCTCGGCCTGCTCCGACAGTCCGGCCGATTCAGGGCCACTAACCAGATCAGCACTTTTGTGCTGCTACGTAACAGGAATTGACGAGGCGTGCCATGCGAACAAACGCTGATGCGGGCGTGGTATTGGTCGCCGTGGTTTGTTTCACGGCGATTGCCGCCATCCTGGCGCTTGGTTTGCTCTCGGAAAGTGGCGCCCAGCTTAAGTTGGCCAACCGGCAAATGAGCATGGAGCAGGCCTTTTACGTGGCGGAAGGCGGCGCGGAGCGGGCAGTCTCTCATATTACGCGGGTGGGCGTGACCGCGACTACCAATATCAGCGGTTCGATTGGCGGCAGCAACTGGACTTACCTAACTTTCATTATTCCGGCGGGTGGTTCGCATACGCTTAACGGATCGCTTGGTATCAACCCCAACAACAGCGCCGACAACGAGTTTGTGCTTATCAAACCGGATGGCATGACGATTACCCGCGATGACCTGGCCGGCGATACCACGGAATATGACAGCACCCCATGTGTGTATTACAGTGGCCCGGCTGCCCTGGTGCATGTAAAGCCGGAGGGCAACGGTAATCAAAACACGCTCATTGTGGATGGCGCTGTTTTTACGGTGCTAAACAGCGCTACCTATGATTTTGTTGGCGAAATGAATGTGGTGATCCAGAACGACAGCCGCAATAACGGCAACCATCGCGCCAATGGTCAATGGTTTTTGGGCAGCATTAGCGGCACCGATGTTGCCATTGCTGACGGTAGCTCCGCCGCCTCTTCCGGTACAGACGAGTACGAGATCCATTCGATTGGCACGGTGAATGGCATACGCCGGAATGTGATTCTTAACGGTGTCCATCAACAGAGCTGGGCGAAGTACGCGCTCTGGTATAGCAGCGGCCCCGGGAAAATCTGGATTCGGAGCGGCGAGCGGTTTGACGGTCCGGTGCATGCCAAGACTTATATTTATCTCCAGGGCGACCCCGTTTTTAACGCTTTGGTATCTTCCACGTGCAGTTGGTGGGGGGCGACGAGCGTTACCAATGCAGTGTGTTTTAATGCCGGTTATGAGCTGAATGCTAAGCCACAATCCATGGCCTCCATTGACTTTTCGAATTT
>CAYYBV010000006.1:21395-23423 GCA_964469675.1 uncultured Verrucomicrobiota bacterium | reverse complement strand
GAGGGCGGACATGATTATCACCGGTCAGACCGCCATTACCCTGTCCGGCACCAACATCCTCGTCAGCAATAGCCGGGCGGGCTGGTCGAACCGCGTCGTGGCGCTGCTGTCTAATGGGTTGATCTACGTTAAAAGCGCAACCAGCACACCGGCCATTTCTAAAACGGGGACCGTAAGCGTGGCGGGGACTTTGGACGGTCGTTTAAGCATTGCCTGTGATTACGATATTCAAATTACCAACCACATCATGTATGCCAATACCAACATTGCCCTTGCCTTGACCAATACTTCGGATGATGCCCTGGGCTTGATTGCGAAACATGATGTGATCGTTATGACCAATGCCCCCAATAATTTGAAAATCTATGCCCATATTATTGCCGAAGGTTCTGCTACGGCCGCAGCGACGGATGGCAGTTTTTACGTGCAGAATCACAGTAGCCGTCCGGATTCCGGCGCCCTGAACGTGTATGGCGGCATCGTCCAGTATTATCGTGGCGCCGTGGGAACCTTTGGTGGTTTTTGGGGGGACACCGGTTTCTCAAAAAACTACATATTTGATCAGCGGTTTATCAGTATTCCGCCGCCGCAATACCCTGCCGTAACCAATGAGTACCGATGGACTGACTGGCGTGACAAGCCGCGATGAAACCAGAACATCCATTAAAATCGAAAATGACCGCCTGGGTCACAGGGGCTGCCGCGGGCGTTGTGATCCTGTTGCTGGGGTTATCGGTAAAATCACTGGTAGTGCTGTTGGTTGCGCCCCCACTGCCTGGCGCTGGCCGGACGGAATCGGCGGCGGTAAAGGAACAACAGGATATCGCCACCAAGAACGAGGGGCAGACAGCGCAAAACCAAATGCCGGAGCCGGCGGCGTTGGCACAACAAGCACCGGATGTTACTGTGGATTATCGGACGCTCAGCGAACGCGAGGCTGGTCGCAACGAAATGACCAAGACGCTTCGAGAGATTGCCCAGGATAATCCGGAATCGGGTTACGCGCTGACCGCGGAGCAACGTAATAAATTGGCGCAATCGGGCGCGTCGTTCCGGTAGTGTGATCTGGGACGGCCGTGCGTTTCACCAGACGCGGCAGTTCTTTGCGGTTTGGCGAAAAGGCGGAGGACGTGGCCGGACCACGGAGTTAAATCCATGCAACCGTTGATGACGCAAGACCAAGCAGGTAAAAAATTATTACAGGCCACCAAAGGGTTTACCCTGGTAGAACTTATGGTTGCCGTGGGGCTTTTCAGCCTTGTGGTTGCGGGCAGCGTCGGTGTTTATATAATGTGTCAGAAGATTTGGCGCGCAACGACGCTGAACATGGATACATCCCGCATGGCCAGCCTGGCGATTCAGCGCATGGTTTATGGGGTGGGAACCAACAGCGGGTTAAGGAGCGCGGCCAGTGTCGCGCTTGACACAAACGTCGGCGGCCATCCTTATGTTATTGCCAATGATTACTGGGAAACCGGCGTACCCCCGCCAGTGCCTGCCGATCCGGTCCATTATGTGCATGTGAATTGCGCCGCGGGGGGGTACCATAGCACCCACGACGGCAGTTGGCGCCTGACCTTCTCCAACGCATTTGAAGGGGTTGTGTGTATTGATTACAACATCAAACAAAGGAATATTCTTTTCTGTCCGGACACCAATCAAACCTCCGTTGCCTTTGGCAAGCGCATCTTAATCGGCAATTATGTTTCCTCCGCCACGGTGACGACCAACGCCGGATCTTTGGAAATAAATTTGACGGTCTGGAAGAAGGATGGGATGTTTGTTGCCAGTAATCAGGCAAGTGCATTTATCAGGATGCGGCACTGATTTGTTGAAAAAAAAGGAAGATAAGCATGGACGCCGGGTCAGCAAATCAAGCATCATTATCGGGGAAGGGGGGCCTCATCGCGGCGATTATCCTGGGGGCGGTGCTGCTCATCGCCGCCATTTGGTCATTGGCGCGCGTGCTGGGCAATGCATCGCCGCATGGCGCCGTTGCGCTTACAAATGTTGTGGTTGTGCCGGATG
>CAYYBV010000006.1:19753-21385 GCA_964469675.1 uncultured Verrucomicrobiota bacterium | reverse complement strand
GCGATCGAAATGCAAGGCATGGTTGAACAACAGGCAACGCCAGTGATTTTAACATCCATAGCCGTGCCACCGGCGGTTATCCCGACCAAGCAACAGGAAAAAGCGGTCGCACTGCAGAAGGCAAAGACAAGAGTCAACCAGCTGATCGTCGAACGCATGAAGCAATCCATCAAGGATAATCCCGGCCGCGACAACCGAATCCTTGAAAAACAGATTGAAAAGCGCGAAAAGCAGTGTGTTCCGATGCCCTGAGGATTGTTTATGCCAAAGAATCAAAAAAACGATGCGGCATTCACGCTGACCGAAGTTGTGGTCGCCGTAGTATTGATGCTGCTTGCCTTGGGCCTATTGCTTTCGGGTTTTATCAGTTCCAGGCGCAGTGTTGCCCTGGCACAAACTCAACTTGCGGCCATGCAGATTGCCCGGAACGAAGCGGAACGTGTCCAGACGAATACCTATGTAAATATCACGAACTATTCTATGATCTTAACTAACGCAGGCATTGAATATACGATGAATTGTTCCGTTACCACAAATGGCGATGATAGTTACAAGGATATTACGATTGCCGTTGGCTGGTCGCCCCAAAATGTTTCGCGGCGCCAGTCGTTAACCAACTACACGATCATATGCAACACAAACCGACAATAATTCAGTTTCCGGCACGGAGACCTGTTTGGCCCGTTATTCCTGGTAATTACACGGCCGGCGTCCATGGCCGGACGCAACTGGCGACCGCGGGTGCATCCAATTCCTCCGGCATGGTGTTGGTCGTAGTCGTTATCTTGGCGGCGTTGGCCGGGATTTTGGCGGCGGGACTGCATTATGCCAGCGGGGCGCGCATTACCCAGGTCCGTCAGGAAGTGCGCTTTGAGAAAGCCTTTTTCGTAGCCGAAGCCGGCATCGAGCTTGCCAAAGTGAAATTATTGGAGCATGCCACCAATTTGAATGTTGTGCTTACCAATGGCGGGGTGCTCTTTGGCGGCGCCACGAACTATGGCGAAGGCGTTTTTTTTGCCTGGGTCCGGAACAACACGAACTCCGACCCAAATCCTTTTGTGGACACGGACCATATCGTGATCATCCGCTCCACGGGCATTGTGGAAACCGCCACCCGGATCATTGAGGCGGAGGTGTTGGTGACCCCCACCATGGCGTTTACCTCTATGCCGACACGGGCTGATGGCGCGATGGGCATATATGGCACCAACACTGATTTGACCGTCAAAGGCAACGGTGCGCTCGACGGCAATGATTGGCATTTGCCCTCTACTAACGGCGCTGATGACGAAACCGTGTCCACTAACCCGGCCCAGCCGGGTGTTTTTTATAACCAACCCGATACCACCATCACGCAACAAAAAGCCGATTCAATCATTGGTAATCCGCCTGTAACCAATGGAGTAGGCATGGGTGACGAAACGGAATTGCTTCAATTTTTAGCCGACATAGCGCCAACGAATCTCTACGTTGCGGGCGATTCCCTGGGGACCAGGGCGGCCCCCAGGATAACAATGTTGGGGGGCAATGTTACATTAAACGGCAATAATTTTGGCGCGGGAATTCTGATTGTGCCGGGAGACGCGACCCTTAAGATCAATGGCACATTTGACTATGAGGGCATGATTATTA
>CAYYBV010000006.1:19435-19743 GCA_964469675.1 uncultured Verrucomicrobiota bacterium | reverse complement strand
ATCATGGGAAACGGCGTGGTCGATATGGGTAATGAATTCGAAGCACTAGGCACGGCCAAAATCTTTGGCGCCATACTTTGCGTGGGAGGGGAATTGGATGTTAAAGTTCAGGGAACCTTTGACCTCAAGTACAGCACGGAAGCCCTGGCCAACCTGGCGCTTATCGTAAACCTTCCGCCACAATTGCCGGCCCACGTAGGCGCGAATTTATGGAGGGAAATTAAGGTTTCGTCCACTAATTAGCCGCTTTGGTCAGGTGCTGCATCCGGCCGCTGGCAGGTTCTGTAGTGCCTGGCGTGCGGCTGTCT
>CAYYBV010000006.1:9204-19372 GCA_964469675.1 uncultured Verrucomicrobiota bacterium | reverse complement strand
GTTGGGCCAGCACCTGCAGGTGCCCTTTGGGGTTGTCGCCCCAGTTGTCGTCGGGATGAATGTCAATTTGTGCCACGAATAGCCGGCTGAATATTTTGCGTACGGCTTTCAAGTCTCCATCCAGGTAGGCGGCTCCCAGGATGGCTTCCATGGCGTCGGTGATGTTGGAATCCCGCTGGTGGCCCCCCGAAGCTTTTTCGCCTTTGCCCAGCTTGATGTCGGCGCCAAGGTCAATCGAAACGCCGATGCGGGCCAGTGCTTTGCCGCTCGTCAGGCGACTGCGCAGGCAGGTCAGCGGCCCCTCCTCGATGTCCGGATACAGGCGAAAAAGATAGTCGCTGGCCACCAAGCCCAGGGCGGAATCGCCCAAAAACTCGAGCCGCTGGTTGTCGTTGCGGATATCGGCGCTTTCATAGCGGTAGGACCGGTGCATGAGCGCGTTGGCCAGCAAGTCCTTGTTGCGGAAAGTATAGCCCAGGCGTTTCTCCAGCGGCCGGTACGGATTTTTTTTAAAGAATATTTTCATACCGTTTGATGAATTTTGACAGGATTAACAAGATTAACAGGATTTTAAGGAGATTTTGGGCGATAGGTACGGGTTTTGCGGTTGACTTCCAAACTGACTGAACCAAAGTTCAACAAGAGCCCCACTTCGATGCCGGTGGCAGTCAGGTAGTTCGCCAATTGAACTTCGTGGGCTGCGATGAGGGCTTGGACTGATTTGTTTTCCACCATGACAGTACCTTCAACCAGCATGTCGGCGTAAAAGTCGCCAACGATCACGCTGTCATAGAGAACCTGTACGGCCTTTTCGCATTCGACGGCAAGACCCGCCTTACAGGGTTCATGGGCCAGTGCCTTCTGATAGACTGATTCCAGAAAACCCGGCCCAAGTGCTTTATGCACTTTCATGGCGCAACCGATAATTATTTCCGTCAGCTCCTTATATTCCATGATAAGACAATCCTGTAAATCCTGTTAATCCTGTCCAAAATTTGCTGCAGTCTACAGCCTATTCACTCCCCTCATGCGCGCGGGTGGAATTTTTCATGAATGGCTTTTAAGCGCGACTGGTCAATGTGCGTGTAAATCTGCGTCGTCGCGATGTCAGCGTGGCCCAGCATTTCCTGGATGATTCGCAGTGGCGCGCCGTTGTGTAGCAAATGGCTGGCAAAGGAATGCCGCAATGTATGCGGGCTGATGGTTTTGACGATCCCCGCCTTGTGGGCATACTGTTTGACCATTTTCCAGATACTTTTCCGGCTGAACGCTTTCCCGGCGCGCGTCAGGAACACGACCCGATTAAGCGGGTCGGCGTTCAAGCGCGGGCGCACCTCTTGAAGGTATTTGGTCAACACCGCGCCGGATTTTTCCGAAAAGGGCACGATCCGCTCTTTCTGACCCTTGCCCACGCAGCGCAGGTACCCGGCGTCAAAATGGACGTCGTTCAGTGTCAGGCCGCACAATTCCGAGACGCGCAATCCCGTGGCATAGGCCATTTCCAAAAGCGCACGGTCACGAATGGCCAGTGGCTTTTCGCCGGCCGGGGCGGCCAGCAGGCGTTCAACTTCCTTTAACGAGAGTGTTGCGGGTAAAACCTTCCAAAGCCGCGGCGATTCCATCACTTCCGCCACGTTTTGGCTGAGCACCCCCTCCTGGTGGAGATAGCGGAAGAAAATCTTGACGGCGACAAACAGGCGCGAGATTGAGTTAAGGCTAAGATCATGCTCCTTGGCGTCCATCAAAAAATCAAGGATGTGCTTGCGGGATACGGCGTTCAGGGTCGTTAGCTTGCGGCGTTCCAGGAAATGCACAAATTTATCTAAGTCGGCGCGATAGGCTACCTGGGTATTTGGGCTTAACCCCCGCTCCAGAGTGATGTAATCGATAAATTGGTCAATCAGGGCGTTCATGAGAAGCGCGGCTGGTTACTGATTGCGGGTGGCGGATTGCGGAATAAAGTACAGGCGCGACCCATCTGGCGGCCGCGATCTTGGATTTCTGCATTCTTCATTTACTTGCATGCCGCCGGCAGGGCTGCGGCCGCATTGCTCTGGGCCGGTATATCGTTAGCGTCAAATCCGGCGCCGGCAATTGTGTACTCGATGTTTTTGCGGGCGATGACCATGGAATCGTAAATGACCGTCAAGGTGTGGTGCTGGAAATCAGGATGAATGGCTTTGATGCCTGGTTGGCGCATAAAGGCGTCTTGAATGATCTGCGCGCAGGTCGTGTTTTTCAGGTTGGGTACGGCCACAATGACCGTCCGCATATCCTGCTTGCGGCATCCCGCCAGGCACACGATCAGCAGCATAATCGGCAAAAGCATTTTCCACATAATTGATATCCCTTCCGGCTGGAGCACTTTTTTCTGTTCATCAAATGTGTTTCTTATACACTAATTAAGCAATGGAAATCAACATAAAGGAATAAGCCATGAATAGCGATCAAATCAAACAGGGTGTGGAACGGGCGCCGCACCGGAGCCTTTTGCGGGCGTTGGGAGTCAAACCAGAGGATTTGAATAAGCCGTTTATTGGCGTCTGCAACTCGTTTGTAGAAATTATTCCCGGCCACATCCATCTTAATGCCGTTGGGCGCTTGGTATGCCGGCAGATCCGCAAGGCGGGTGGGGTCCCGTTTGAATTTAACACTATTGGTATTTGTGACGGGATCGCCATGGGGCATGGCGGTATGAAGTATTCCCTGCCGAGCCGCGAGCTTATTGCCGATAGCGTCGAATCCATGGTGCGGGCCCATTGTTTTGATGCACTCGTCTGTATTCCTAACTGTGATAAGATTGTGCCCGGCATGATCATGGGTGCGTTGCGGGTCAATCTGCCGACTATCATGGTCAGTGGCGGCCCGATGACGGCCGGCCGGTCTCCGGAAGGCAAGGCGCTCGATTTGATCAGCGTTTTTGAAGGGGTGGCTTCTTGTAAAAGCGGCGCGATAAGCGCGGAACAATTAGACGCCATTACCGCGCAGGCCTGCCCGGGTTGCGGTTCTTGTTCGGGAATGTTTACGGCCAATTCCATGAATTGCCTGTGTGAGGCCCTGGGCCTGGCCTTGCCGGGCAATGGCACCATCCTGGCCGCGAATCCCCGCCGGCGGACGCTTTATTCCAGGGCGGCCAAGCGTATTGTGGAAATGGCCAAGATGGAGGGGCCAAAGCCGCGCGACCTGGTCACGCAGGACGCGCTTGATAATGCCTTTGCCCTGGATATGGCCATGGGGGGCAGTTCAAATACGGTCCTGCATACGCTGGCCATTGCCCATGAAGCCGGGGTGCGCTATGATCTCCGCCGGATTGACGATATTTCCAAACGTTGCCCGGTTGTCTGCAAGGTTTCGCCCTCCAGCCCATATCATATGGAGGACGTGGACCGTGCCGGCGGTATCAGCGCGATTATTAAAACGATTCAGGCTGTTCCCGGTCTGATTCATGCGCAAGCGCTCACGGTGACCGGTAAGCCGCTTGGGCGCAATGTTAGCCGGGCGAAAGTTTTGGATACGGCCATCATCCGGCAGTTGGACAATCCCTATTCACCCGAAGGGGGCCTGGCAATTCTCTGGGGTAACCTGGCGCCTGAAGGCGCCGTGGTCAAGGCGGCCGGCGTGGCGCCTTCAATGCGAACTTTCGAGGGGCGCGCGGTAATTTTTAATTCGCAGGAAGAAGCGGGCGCCGGCATTCTGTCCGGAAAAGTTAAGGCGGGCCATGTAGTGGTGATCCGTTATGAGGGCCCGCGCGGTGGTCCGGGCATGCAGGAAATGCTGGCGCCCACGTCCTATATCATGGGCCAGGGATTAGGCGAGCAAGTTGCCTTGATCACCGACGGGCGCTTTTCGGGTGGGACGCGGGGTGCCTGCATCGGTCACGTTTCGCCGGAAGCTGCCGCGGGCGGTCCCATCGCATTGCTCAAGGATGGTGATGTGATTCGCATTGATATTCCCGGCCGTTGCCTGGAAGTGAAGTTAACCGAATCCGATCTCCAGCGCCGCCGTGCCGAGCTGCCGCCTTATACCCCACGCGCTTTGACCGGTTACCTGAAACGCTATGCCGAAAAAGTCACCAGTGCGGGAAGCGGCGCCGTGCTCAATTAAATGCAGAATACAAAAATCCGAATGCGGCAGTAAGAACAAGGCTGAATTATAGATATTCGGATTATTTACCGCAAAGAACATAAAGCAAAACAAGGTGTTCACCATTTCCGCGGCGATTTTCGCGGCAAAATTGGTCACTGGAAATTGGCTTTAATGTAACTAACCGCAGCGTCCAGGGAGGGCAGGATTTTGGTGCAGTAGCGCACCATCCATGGGCTGCTGTTTTTGAAGGTGAACGGCGAAAACGCTACGACAAATTTGCCCAGATGATGGGATGCGTAAAACACTTCCATGGCCGTGCCGATCGATGGCTTGTTGTAGTTGACGAGTAGAATATCCGCGTTGCGAATGTCCTGCAGATCAAATTCCACGATTTCATTGGCACTGTCAACCTCACGATCCTTGAAATTCCGGCGCATGGGGTCCAGCAGGGTAAAGGCGTGGCCTAGTTTTTTAGTGGCGTTCTTACGCCAATTACGGGCTACGCCGCCCTGTTCATCCATGATCGGTCCGCAAAGGTAAATGGTTTTCATAATTTGATTCAGTATATCACTTTGTAATGCATGCGACAACCGTATCTTTTAAAACAGTCGGATGCCGTCTGAATCAGGCCGAAACGGCACGGTTGCGCGCCGTGTTTCTGGCGGCTGGCTACCGGATTGTGCCTTTCGGCGTGGCTTGTGCGGTCTGCGTTATTCACGGATGCGCGGTCACGGCCAAAGCAGAACAAAGCAGTTTTCGCCTGGCGCGCAGCGCCAAGCGCCAGACGGGCGCATTCGTGGTGCTGGTCGGTTGCCCGGTCGCGGCGGGCGGACGTGTTTTCCAGGCGCCGGCCATTGCGGATCTGCTGGTTGGGCAGGCGGACAAATTTAGCTTGCCAGCCTTGCTGGCCGGGCACGGGTTTCCATCCGTCGCGCCTGGATCCCAGTCGAATTTGCCATTGTTTGACACGGCGCGCGCCATTGTTCAAATTCAGAATGGTTGTGATTTTCATTGTGCCTATTGTATTGTGCCGCGTGTACGCGGGCCGGTCCGGAGTCGGCCGTTTGCAGAGATTGTCACGGAAATTGAAGGTTTGGTCCGGGCCGGCTACCGGGAAATCGTGTTGACCGGCGCCAATATCGGCTGTTATCAGGATCAAGGCCGCAAATTGTCCGGCTTGCTCCACCGGATCGAAACCGTGCCGCTGCTGGAGCGCATCCGTTTGAGTTCGATAGAGATCAGCACCGTCGAGCGTGATGTAATCGACTGCATGGCCGCATCCGCCAAATTATGTCGTTTTTTACACCTGCCGATGCAAAGCGGGAGCGATCCGGTATTGCGCGCCATGCGGCGCAGATACACCATCCGCGAATACAGTGCGGTGGTGGACTATGCCGTTGAGCGCGTCAAGGGAATCGGGGTGGGGACCGACGTCTTGGTCGGCTTTCCCGGTGAGCGCATGGAGGATTTTGAAGCCACGCAGGCGATGGTTGCACAATTACCTTTCAGTAACGTGCATGTCTTTGCCTATAGCCCCAGGCCCGGAACACCTGCGGCTTTAATGAATGACCGGGTGCCGAGCAGTGAAAAGAGACGGCGGGTTTCCAAGCTCCTGGCGTTGGCGTCCGCAAAAAGAATGGCTTTTGCTGGCCGTTGGGTTGGGCGCGAAGTAGCCGTCCTGGTCGAGGCGGTTGATGCCGCCGGAGTAGCTACCGGCTGGACGGGCGAATATCTTCCCGCACGGATCCTGCCGGCTTCGGTAAAGACCGGTGGCCCGCTGTCTGCCCAGAGCGTGCCGACACGTAAGCATATCATCAGGTTTGTGCCGCGGGCTGTGGAAGGCGATACGCTGATTGGCGCGGTTTGATTTTTTGCTTGACGGCCCGCCGTGGTGTAACCTATTGTCCCTTTACGGATTAAGCCCAAAACGGTGTTTATCACATTCAGGAGGTCGCGGTGTTATGACAAAACGGGATTTAGTTATGCGGATTGCCAAGGAAACCGGGTTGATTCAGCAGGATGTGTTCGCTGTCCTGCAGAAAACGCTCGATTATATTGTGGAAAGCCTGGCCAAGGGCGAGAGCGTGGAGTTTCGCAACTTCGGTGTTTTCGAAGTGCGTATCCGCAAATCTCGCATTGGACGGAATCCCAACAAGCCTTCCCACGTAGTAACAATTCCCACCCGCAAGGTGGTTAAGTTCAAGATGGGCCGGATCATGAAGGCCCTGGTGATGAAACCCGTCAAAATATGACGACGGAAGCCGCCCATTTTGAGGCGCCGCGCGGCATGCGGGATTTCTATCCCGCCGAGATGGCCGTGCGCAACGCGATTTTTGATGCTTGGGTGCGTTCCGCCCGTGCCTTTGGTTTTGTCCAGTACGATGCCTGTGTTGTAGAATCACTCGGCCTGCTTAAGCGCAAGGGCGGCGAGGAAATCGTCGAACAAATCTATGCCTTTCAAGACAAGAGCCAGCGCGAACTGGCCCTGCGCCCCGAGATGACGCCCACCTTGGCCCGCATGATTGTATCCCGCCAGGGCCAGCTGGTTTTTCCCTTGAAATGGTTTGCCGTTGCCCAATGCTTCCGGTATGAGCGCATGAGCCGCGGGCGCAAACGCGAACATTATCAGTGGAATCTTGACGTGGTTGGCGAGGCTTGCGTTGCCGCCGAAATCGAAGTGCTGGCCTGCGCCGTCCATGCCCTGGGCTTGCTCGGCCTGAACGCCGGCGAGGTCAAGGTCCATATCAACAGCCGCGCCCTGCTGGCTGATCTGCTGGCGAAGGCCGGTATCCCGCCGGCGTTTCATGCGGCCACTTTCCTGGCGCTCGATAAGCGCGGCAAGCTGGAGGATGCCGATATCCGGCGCCTGCTTCAGGAATCAGGATTGGATGCCGCAGCCATTGAGGCGGTGTTCCGGATTGTCGGCATTCAGTCGCTGGACCAGGCGGCGGCCATGCTTGATGCGCCGGCACCTTCCCTGGCGACATTGCAAAAGTTTTTCCGATTGGCCGGCGAATATGATCTTGGCGCGACGCTTGTGTTTGATATCGGCGTGGTGCGCGGGTTGGGCTATTACACCGGTATTGTTTTTGAGGCTTTTGATGCCGATCGTAAATTTCGGGCGCTTTTCGGCGGCGGCCGCTACGACAACCTGCTGGGTGACGTTGGTGGGGCGCCCATGACCGCGGTGGGGCTTGGCTTTGGCGACGTGGTGATTGCGGAACTGTTGGCCGACAAGGGCCGACTGGCCGGCCTGCAGGCCAAGCTGAATTACGCCGTTGGCTATATGGATGAAAGCCAACAGCCGGTGGCCAGGCAGCTCGCGCGTGCTTTGCGTCGTGGCGGCCAGAGCGTGGATCTGGCGCTGCACACCGAAAAACCCAAGCAGTTTTTTGGGAGGGTCGGTCGGGGTGATTTTCAGAATGCGATTTATGTGGGGCCCGATGACGTGGCGCGGGGCACCGTGCGCGTCAAGGACCTCGCCGACCGGACGGAAGCCGAAAGGCCTTTAAGCGATTTGATTAAAATATTACAACCATGACTTCCAAAGAACGGGTGTTAATAGCTTTTAATCATGAGGAGCCTGATCGTGTTCCGGCTTGGTGCGGGGCTTCCGCGGATTTCTGGGCCAAAGCCAAACAGGCCTTGGCGCTGGATGACGAAGGCTTGCGCAGACGCTTTGGCGACGATTTTCGACGCATCTGGCCGCGCCTTGTCGGCGGGGATTCCCGGACAACACCATTTGGCGTGCGGCGGATTGGCCTGGGCTATGGACAGCCGGTGGATCATCCGCTGGTAGAAGCCACACTTCAGGATGTCATGGCCTATCCCTGGCCCGATCCGGCGATGCTGGATGTTTCCGGCATGCGCGCCGAAGCGCAAGCCTATGGCAGCCAATATGCCATGCTGGGCGGGGCCTGGTCGCCTTTTTGGCATGATGCCATTGATCTTTTCGGCATGGAGCAGTTATATCTTAAGATGTATGACGATCCGGCTTTAGTGGATGCCGTGTTGACCAGGATTGTGGACTACTATCTGGCCGTCAATCGGGCAATCTTTGATGCCGCCGGCAGTGCTATTGATATTTTTTTCATAGGCAATGATTTTGGCGGGCAGACCGGGCCGCTGTTGAGCGAAAAACTATTTCGGCGCTTTCTGTTGCCGCAGTTGCGCCGGTTGGTTGAATTAGGGCATGCCTATCGGCTGAAAGTGATGCTCCATTGTTGCGGCGGCTTTGCCCCGCTGATTCCGGCCATGATTGAAATTGGCGTGGACGGCCTGCACGCTGTTCAACCGTCCTGCCGCGGCATGGACTTGGCCGGCTTGAAGGCCGAGTTCGGGCATAAAATTTTGTTCAATGGCTGCATTGATTCCCATCATGTTCTGATCAAAGGTGATTTGGCAACAGTGTGCCGCGAGACTGCCCGTGTGGTTCGGTTAATGATGCCTGGCGGCGGGTTCATTGCCGGGGCCAGTCATGATTCCATCCTGGAGGAAACCCCGGTTGAGAATGTGGTCGCCATGTTTGACACAATCCGGGAAGTTGGCGCCTATGGCTGAATAGCGCCTAAGAATTTGGCGGGTTTTGCGTGACCGGCGTGGCGTCTTTTGCTTTTGGCGGCGGAAGTTTGATTTGCAGGTGCAATTCGCGAAGCTGTTTGGCGGTAACGGTGGAGGGCGCGCCCATCATGAGGTCCTGGTCCTTCTTGTTCATTGGGAAGGCGATCACTTCGCGGATATTCTGCTCGTTGGCCAGCAGCATGACAATGCGATCAATACCCGGCGCAATCCCGCCATGCGGTGGCGCGCCAAGCTGGAAGGCGTTAATCATCCCGGCAAACCGCTCGTCCACCGCCTGCTGGTCATACCCGGCCAGCGCAAAGGCCTTGTACATGATTTCGGGATTATGATTCCGGATAGCACCGCTGGATAGTTCCACGCCGTTGCAGACAATATCATATTGAAACGCAAGGATTTTGAGCGGATCCTGTTCCTGTAAGGCTTGCATGCCGCCTTGCGGCATCGAAAAAGGATTGTGCGAGAAAATGACCTGCCCGGTTTCCTCGTCCTGTTCGTACATTGGGAAATCGGTGATCCAGCAAAACCGAAAAATCTGGTCGTCAATCAGTTTTAGGTCCTGCCCCAATTTAACGCGCAAGTCGGCCGTGATGCGGTTGACTTCCCGCGGTCGGTCACATATAAAAAACACCACGTCACCGGTTTTAACCCCGCATTGCTGGGCAATCGCCACCAATTGTTCGGGGGTCAAGAATTTGGCGATGGGCCCCTTGACCGCGGCATCAGTCCAGACCAGGTAAGCCAGGCCCTTGGCGCCCAGGGTCTTGGCGTAGTCCGTCAGTTTGTCAAAGAAACTGCGCGGTTGATTGGCGATGCCGGCCACGGGCAGCGCCCGCACAATGCCACCCTGTGCAACGACCGAACGGAACGCGTTAAAGCCGGATTCTTTGAACAGGCCAGACAAGTCTTGCATTTCAATTGGGATGCGCAGATCAGGTTTGTCGGTTCCGTATTTCAGCATGGCTTCCGCATAAGGGATGCGCGGAAACGGCGTTGCGTTAAACGGTTTTTTCGAAAATGTGCTGAAAACATTGGATAGCACGTCTTCCACGACGGCAAAGATTTCGTCTTGGGTTGCGAATGACATCTCGATATCCAGCTGGTAAAATTCGCCGGGGGAGCGGTCGGCGCGCGCGTCCTCGTCCCGGAAACAAGGCGCGATCTGAAAATAGCGGTCAAATCCGGCGACCATCAACAATTGTTTGAACTGCTGTGGAGCCTGGGGCAGGGCGTAGAATTGACCTGGATGCACCCGGCTGGGCACCAGGTAATCGCGTGCGCCTTCAGGGGAACTGCTGGTCAGGATTGGTGTTTGGAACTCCTGGAACCCCAGCGCCTGCATGCGCTGGCGGATAGCGGCGATTACCCTGGCCCGTTGCAGAATGTTGCGGTGAATCCGATCACGGCGCAAGTCCAGATACCGGTAGCGCAGGCGTGTGTCTTCGGGACCGTCCTCATCGGTGTCAATCTGCAGTGGTAACTTGCCGCATTGTGCTTCCAGCAC
>CAYYBV010000006.1:0-9194 GCA_964469675.1 uncultured Verrucomicrobiota bacterium | reverse complement strand
CTCCAGGCATAGGGATAGCCCAGATATTTCTCCGCTTCCAGCACGATGTCCTCGGCGACCAGCTCGATTTCACCGGTGGCCAGGTTGGGGTTTACCGTGTCGGGCGAACGGGCCACCACGCGGCCGGTGACCGTAATCACGCTTTCCAAGTGAAGACGCTTGCCCAGTTCGAAAAATTTGCGGTCGGGCTGGATCACCACCTGGGTAAGGCCGTAATGATCGCGCAAATCAATGAACAGCAGTTGCCCGTGATCGCGTTTGCGAAAGACCCAGCCAGATAGGCGGGCAGTTTTGGATATATCAGTGTGGCGTAATTCGCCGCAAGTGTGTGTGCGATAGGGATGCATAAGGAATTTATGATTTCTGGTTTTTACCACGGATGAACACAGATTGAGAAAACGTAACTACTTGCTCGTTTGCCGCCGCTGTTTTGCGCCGGATTGGCGCCTGCTTTGGTCAACAGTCTCCAGCCTGCCCGCCGACAGTCTCGGTTTTGAAGACCCCCATGGCCCGGAATTTGTCGTAGCGTTGACGCAGCAGGGTGTCCGGCGGCACGGCTTTTAATTCGCGCAGATTAGCCAACAGGCGTTCTTTAAGTGTTGCCGCCATGCCCTTGTGATCCGTATGCGCACCGCCCAGAGGTTCGAGAACGATCTCGTCCACCAAGCCGGCCTTGCGCAGGTGCTTGGAGGTCAATTTGAGTGCGGCGGCCGCCTGGCTGGCGAAGGCCCGGTCTTTCCACAGGATCGCGGCGCAACCTTCGGGCGAAATTACCGAGTAATAAGCGTGTTCCAAAATCAGGATGCGGTCGCCCACACCAATGCCCAGTGCGCCGCCGCTGCCGCCTTCGCCGATTATCGTGACGATGATCGGAACGGGCAGGAGAAACAATTCCCGGAGGTTGACGGCGATGGCTTCGGCCACATGGCGCTCCTCGCCGCCCACACCAGGATAGGCCCCAGCCGTGTCAATCATCGTCAAAATTGGACACGCATGTTTGGCCGCCAGTTTCATCAGGCGCAAGGCTTTGCGATAACCTTCCGGATAGGCCATACCGAAATTACGCGCCACGTTGCTTTTGACATCCCGTCCTTTTTGGGTCCCCAGAATCATGACCGGCTCGTTGTCCAGCCGCGCAAACCCTCCGACCATGGCCTGGTCATCGGCGTAATGCCGGTCCCCGTGCAACTCAATGAAATCCGTGCAGATGTTGTTTACATAATCCAGGGTGTAAGGGCGCTGGGGGTGCCGGGCCAGTTGCACTTCATCCCATGGCGTCAAGTTCTTAAAAATATTGCGTTTGGTTTCGGTTATTTTTTTTTGCAGTTCCGCCAGTTCCACCGAAACATCAATATTTTGGGACTCGCTGAATGCGCGGAGTTCCAGCAGTTTATTCTCCAGCTCCACGATGGGCTTTTCAAATGCTAATGAATGATTGGCCATACGCTGAAATCCATGTCGCTTTGAAAACAGTTAATCCGCTGGTTCGTTGCCGGGAGCAATTGCCATTTCTATTCGGTGATCACCACGCGCGTGCCGGTGGGGATCAGCAGGAATAATTCTTCGACCTCGTTGTTCAACAGGCGGACGCAGCCGGCGCTGGCCTGCTGGCCGATCGTAGCGGGTTCCCAGGTGCCGTGCAGGCCATACCCACGCACGGCCGGCGTAGTGCCTGTGGCCTGGATTGACATCCAGTGTGTACCCAGCACGTTTTCCTTGTCGCCGTAAGGGACCATCTTGCCATCCGGCCGCCACCAGGGCGGTTGAGCGATCTTGTCGGCGATGATAAAGGTTCCGGTAGGCGTCGTGCTGAATTTGCCGGTGCCGACGCGATAGCGCTTGAAAAACCGGTCGTTAGCTTTAAGCAAAAGATCGTTCTGGCGCTTGCTGATGGTTATGGTGAACGTGCCTTTAAAGACCCGCAGGCGATCGCCAGGGTGCAGGACGTTGTTTTTAATCGCGTTACTTTTTTTGATGAGGTCCACGGTGGTGTTGAATTTGCGGGCAATGCGCTCCAAACTGTCACCCGGTCGCACAATATATTCCTCTTTTTCCGGCATAGTGGCCTGCGAGGTGATAAGCTCTATATTAAGTTGCCCCAGCAAGGTCTCCAGGGATGTTGTTAGGGCCGGTTCGTTGGTTTGTGCCAGCAGGACGTATGCTTTCTGGCGGGCTTCTTCAATTGACTTGTTGCTTGCCAGCCCGCAAATCGCCTGAAAGGACTGTTGCTGGGGTGTCTGGATGGCCTGTTTTTGGGGTTGTTGCCCGGCTTGTTTGTTATGGCGCTCCCACCAAGGCCGCCCGAATATGACGGCTGCAACAGCTACGGCAATAACCAGCAGGGTGATTAATATAAAAGTGGGGCGTTGCGGATGATTTGTCGATCTTCGGTTTAATATGCTAGTAAGATCATCAGTCATGGTGTACTTCCCAGATGAAAGGCTAAAACCTGTCTGAACCGCATAAAATCACAATTAACATAATCTTTTGCCATGTGATTGGCAAGCGATTTTAACGCTATTTAACGCTAGGGTTGATCAAGGGCTGTTTGACATAGTCCTGCTGCAAAAATAGGAGATTGATTGGTCGGTAAACAGGGGTAAAATCAGTTTTTAGGCATTATATTGTCAGATTGGATTGGTTAAGTTTGCCGGCGGCGGCAGGTATAAAGACTTCATATTTGTGGGAGCAGTTGCCTTAAATGATGCCCATGCTGAATGCTTTTGTGGATATAATTTTTCCCCGGGCTTGTGCCGGATGCGGCGGCGAGGTCGGGGGGGCCTTTGGCTACCTGTGCTGGGACTGCTTGGCGCATTTGGAGTGGATCCATTCGCCCTTTTGCCAGATTTGCGGTGATCCGCTGAATGGTGCCATTGCCACGGCCGTGGTCTGTGCTGGCTGTACGGCCTGCCCCCCCGCCTTTGAACGTGCCAGATCGGCGGCCCGATTCCGGGGTGTCTTGCGAACGGTTTTACATGATTTCAAATACCGGGGGGCCACTTGGGTCAGCCGCGATCTGGTTATCCTCCTGCGGGTCTGTTATGAGATTTATTTTGCCCGGGCCGGCCTGGATACCGTGACCTATGTGCCTTTGTATCCCGCGCGTGAGCGGGAGCGATCCTATAATCAGGCGTGTTTACTGGCGCAGGGACTGGCGGCGGCCTATCCATCCATGGTCCTGCGTGCGTGTTTGCGCCGCATCCGGCCAACGCTTTCGCAAACGCATTTGACAGCCAGCGAGCGACTTGCTAACGTCAAAGCTACGTTTTCAACCCAAGCGCCCAAGGATATTGTGGGGCGGCGTATTCTTCTGGTTGATGACGTCATGACCACTGGGGCCACGGTTAATGAATGTGCCCGGGTGCTCAAGCAGGCCGGGGCGGCCCTGGTGGGCGTACTGACCGTGGGGCGCGGGTGAAGGGGTCATAAATTTGGTAGCGGTTTCAGGCCGCATTGGAAACTTATGCGTTTTTTCGATCGAAAAAAATATACCTCGATTAAAGTCCAAAAAAAGGATTTACCCAGCGGTTTATGGGTAAAATGCCCGGACTGCAACGAGATTGTCTATAAACACGAAATTGAGGAAGGCAAGGGCGTGTGCCCGAAGTGCGCGTTCCATTTTCAGGTTTCCACGCAGGAACGGCTGGCATTGCTAATTAACGCGAGCACTTTTCAGGAATGGGATGCCGATTTGGCCAGTGCCGACCCGCTGCAATTTACCGGCCAGGTTTCTTATGCGGCCAAACTGGCCGAAAACCGCAAGAAAGGCATACTCAAAGATGCGGTGCTCTGTGGCCAGGGCCAGATGGGACCATTTGACGTGGCGCTGGGTATAATGAATTTCAGTTTTTTAGGCGGTAGCATGGGTGCTGTAGTCGGCGAAAAAGTCACCCGGTTATTTGAACGGGCGACAGCGTCGCGCCTGCCGGTGATCGTTGTTATCGCCACGGGCGGCGCCAGGATGTACGAGGGGCTTTTCAGCTTGATGCAAATGGCCAAAACCAGCGCCGCCGTGGCGCGCCATGGGCAGGCGGGGTTGCCCTTTATTTCGGTATTGACCCATCCTTCCACGGCTGGGGTAATGGCAAGCTTTGCCACGCTGGGCGATATTATCATGGCCGAGCCGAAGGCCCTGATCGGGTTCGCGGGGCCGCGGGTCATCAGGGAGACGACACGCGAGGATATTCCCCAGGGATTCCAGCGCTCCGAGTTTGTGCTCAAGCATGGGCTTATTGATATGATCGTGCAGCGCAAAGACATGACCAGCACCCTGATCAGTCTCCTGGGGTATATGACGTCCGGCATCAAGTCAAACGAAGCAAATGTCCAACACCCGCTGGCGAATGGCAAGCGGTAAGCGGTTGCCTGATTTTTTAACAATACCAAGGCTTTCCCTTCGGTGTCCGGGGTTGGCATTTGCGCCAATTGGTTTTTACCAGCATGACTTCAGACTTAACCGATGCCATTTCCCGTCTGTACCGACTGCATGCCGCCGGTATAAAATTCGGGCTGGAAACCGAGCGCGCCTTGCTGGAACGGCTGGGTCATCCGGAACAGGGCCTGGCGATTATTCATGTGGCGGGCACTAACGGCAAGGGGTCGGTATGCAGCATGCTGGAAGCGGCCTTGCGCCGTGCCGGCCTTAAAACGGGGCTTTATACCTCGCCGCATTTAATCCGATTCAACGAGCGAATCCGGATTAACGGGCAATGTATTGCAGACGAAGCGTTGGCAGCGCTAATCGCCCTGGTTGATGGTCATGCGCAGGAAATGACTGCCCGGTCGGGAGCACAGGCAATAACTTTTTTTGAGTTTACCACGGCGCTGGCTTTTGAATATTTCAAACGGGAACAGGTGGATATTGTCGTGCTCGAAACGGGCATGGGTGGCCGGCTGGATGCCACGAATGTGATTGCCCCCCTAATTTCCGTGATTACCGGTGTCAGTCTGGAACATACCGATTATCTGGGCAATGACCTTCAGAGCATCGCGGCGGAGAAGGGGGGTATTATCAAGCCGGGTCGGCCGGTGGTCATTGGTCCGCTGGCGGAGGAAGCGTTGCCGGTAATCCAACGATTGGCGCAAGAGCGACAGGCGCGCCTGATACAAGCCCGGGACGTCATTTCAGTTAAGCGCAAATTGCAAAATCTGGATGGCCAGCATGTCAGTGTTGAATCGGATAATACATCGTATGGCAGTCTTCGTTGTCCGCTGATTGGCCGGCATCAGCTTGAAAACATCGGTGTTTCCGTGGCCGTTCTGGAAATCCTGCGGGATGAATGCGGACTGCCGGTAGGGCCCCAGGCCGTGAAAGAAGGACTGGAGCTGGTCCGGTGGCCAGGTCGTTGCCAGGTGCTGTCGAAAGAACCGGCGACGATCCTGGATGGCGCCCATAATCCCGATGGTGCCCGCATATTGAGCCACGTACTGCATGAATTGGCCAAGAACCAGCCGGTAGGCCTTGTGGTGGGGCTGTGTGCGGACAAGGATTGCGAAGGTTTTTTGCGCGCGTTGGTCGGCAAAATCCGGCAAGCTTGGGTCGTGCCGCTTAGGACCGAACGCAGTCTGCCGCCTGCGGTTATGGCCGCCAAGGCGCAAGTTCTGGGATGCCCGGTAATTAACGCTTCCGTGCCAGATGCCTTGCGCGCGGCTTCCGCCTGGGCCGTGGTTAATCGTGGAGTGGTGTGTATTGCGGGATCGCTCTACCTGGCCGGCGAAGTGTTGGAATTAAGCGGGCGGGCGGAGAGCCTTTTTGAATAAGAACTTTTGTCCGCGAAATACGCCAAAGGAACGCGAATAGACAAATCTTATTCGTGGGGAATCAATTTTGTTGTTTTATGAAAAGCGCAAGTTTTTTTTCGCGTTGCCATTCGTGTGGTTAGCGGGCGAAATTTTTATTTGCGGTTTTTACTTTATCAAATCGTTGCTTGCGATTATCTTACCCATCGTGACTTGAAGCCGGGGTGGCGAAATGGCAGACGCACTGGACTCAAAATCCAGCGGTGGCAACACCATGAGGGTTCAACTCCCTCCCCCGGCACTCTTTCAATTACGAATTTCTGATTTCTGATTGCGGAATTGTCTGCCGACGCTCTACCTGAAGCTTCCCCTCTCTTCCCGTCTTTTACCTTTTTTGTCCCAACTGCGGCAGGATGTAGCATGCAAAAAAGTAGCAAGCAGGTTTTTGAGGAAATATGTGAAAACCGACTAAAAACTACAATCAGTCTGGTGGAAGTCATGGCATCTGATATTTGACGGTAAAAACGAACGATCACCTGCAGGGATCCAAATGACCTGCCCCCTAATATAAGGTATCCCTAAATGCGACAAATAAGGATAGTCAGCTATGATTACATACGATGACCTGCGGAAGCAGGATTCATGGTGGCATGGAGGAGCGCTCGATGGATTTGACACGCTGACCATTGACGGGCGCAGAATTGATCTTATGCCGTTCTACCTGCTGCAGGGTGATTTTGTGTCGTCTGGCCGATCGGAGATACCAGTGACAATTTTCATTGCTTGCGTTACCCGTCTCCCTTATTCTTTCCGCCACATGGAATAAGATGGCATGATGTGAATTAATTGCGTTGGAGCATAAATCCTGTGAATAACCCCTATCAACAATTCGTGGCGACCTATGCGCGGTTGGTCGGTGAACAATACCCGCTGGGAACCGCCCGCCCTTGTCCCCGTGTCATTATTGCACGGGACGCTCCTTGTGTTCTGCTGTTTTCGCCGCATCCGGATGATGAGTGCATCACGGGCGCTTTGCCCTTGCGGCTGATGCGCGAACGCAAGCTGAATGTGATTAATGTGGCTGTGACCCAGGGCAGTCGCCGGGACCGGCAGGATGAACGCCTGGCCGAACTACGCCAGGCCTGTGCTTACCTGGGCTGGGGTGTGCTGCAGACGGCGGAACGGGGCTTGGAAAAAATCAATTTGGAAAACCGGGAGCAGAAACCGTCTGCCTGGGCGGAAAACGTGAGCGTGATTGCCGGGATCCTTAAGAAAAAACAGCCGCGCCTGATTTTTGTGCCGCACGAAAAGGATTGGAACAGCACGCATGTGGGCACGCATTGGCTGGTCAATGATGCTCTCAAAGCTATGGACGAAAGTTTCTGCTGTGGTGTGTGTGAGACGGAATTTTGGGCGCCGATGAACAATCCGAACCTGATGATTGAATCCAGCGTGGCGGATGTGACTGACCTGGTCACCGCCCTGTCGTTTCATGTGGGCGAAGTCAGCCGTAATCCTTACCACGTGCGCCTGCCGGCCTGGATGCAGGATAATGTCCGCCGGGGCGGGGAACTGGTGGGTGGGCAAGGGGGCGGGGCGCCGTCTTTTGTCTTTGCCACGTTGTACCGTTTCCGGTCCTGGGTGCACGGGAAATACGAGCAATCTGACAAGGCCGGTAAATTTGTGTCGTGCAACGATGATTTGGCCAATATACTTGGTTGACCTTACCGTTGTAAATTTACCGGCGTGGTTTGCTGCTCGCGCAAGTCGCTGATTTCCTCCCAGTCGCTGAAGCCATCGCCGTCGGAATCCACGCGGAGCGGGTTGGTTTTCCAGGTGTGGATTTCCTCGTAATCGGAGATGCCGTCGCCATCCGCATCGGTTGCCACGGTCACGCGCACCTTCAGCTCGCCATGCATGCCCAAGGGCAGGGAAACATTGTTGCGAAACTTAAGTTCGCCGGAGCCGCCTGCCACCACATTGGTTTCCTGGCCGATGAAATAGACCATGTTCGTCTGGTCGCCGATCCGCATTAAAAGGCCGCTGGCCGGTGCAGTCACGCCCAAATGGTTTTTAATGGTGCCCGGGTTGCCATCCGCCTTGTATTTGGCGAAGGAATCGCTCCATTGGCCGGTGGCGATACAATGAATAATGTTGCTTCGGCTGGCGTATATTCCGCTGCTTTGCCATAACTGGCCGGCCTGCACGGTAACCAGGTGCTCTTCCGGTCGGTCCGGATTCACCCGCGGCGTTGCGCAGCCGGCGACGGCCAGGCCCAACAGAAGGCAGCAACCAAGCAGAATATTAAGTGTGGCGCATAAAGCGGCAAGCGTAGCGCCGGGCCAATTAAATAATCTATTGCGCATATTGGTGCCGGTTCGGTTGCGGGCCGGGTATCATCCATTTTTCCGTGCAAATTCCTGCATGAACGCCACCAGGGCTTCAACGCCTTCCACGGGGCAGGCGTTATAAATTGAAGCACGAATGCCGCCCACGGAACGATGCCCCTTCAATCCTTTCAGGCCCTGCTTGGATGCTTCCTTGATAAAAGTTTCTTCCAGCGCTTCGCTGGGCAGCCGGAAGGTGATGTTCATGTCAGAGCGGTATTCACGTTGGGCCGTTCCTTTGTAAAACCCGCCCGCATCCAGCAGCGCATAAATCAGACCGGCCTTGGCCGCGTTCTGGCGATGCAAAGTTGCCAGCCCCTGTTTAAGGATCCAGCGCGAAACCAGCATCATGATATAAATGCTGAAACAGGGCGGGGTATTGTAAAGCGAGTTTTCTTCAATAAATGTTTTATAACGCAGCATGGTTGGCACGGTAGGCGCGCAGCGTTCGGCCAAATCCTTGCGAATCGCGACCAGGGCGATGCCGGAAGGCCCAAGGTTCTTCTGGGCGCCGGCATAGATTAAACCGAATTGGTTGATGTTAAATGGACGCGAAAGGATGTCCGAGGACATATCCGCCACGAGCGGCACAGTTGTTTGTGGAAATGTTTTCCATTGTGCGCCGGAAATCGTTTCGTTCGATGTCAGATGCACATAGGCGGCGCCAGGAGTCAGCTTGAGCTCATTTGTGGCCGGGACGCGCGTGGGGATTTCCTTGCTGCAATTGGCGGCGACGTTTACCTTGCCGATATGGGCGGCTTCCTTGATGGCCTTGCCCGCCCAGGTTCCGGAATTGATGTAGTCAGCTGTCTGGCCCGCACCCAGCAGGTTCAGGGGGACCATGGCGAACTGCATACTGGCGCCGCCGGCCACGAAAAGCACGGCATAGTCATCCGAACAGCCCAATAGCTGCTTGTAGTTGGCCACGGCCTCGGCATGCACCGCGTCGTATTCCTTGCCGCGATGACTGCTCTCCAGGATGGACATGCCGGAGCCTTTAAAATCAAGCAGCTCACGCTGGGCTTCCTGCAAGACTTCTGCGGGTAAAACGGCCGGGCCGGCATTAAA
>CAYYBV010000005.1:20325-28701 GCA_964469675.1 uncultured Verrucomicrobiota bacterium | reverse complement strand
AACCATATCGGGGGCCAAGATTGCGTTGTGTTTTTTATCGAAAATTAACCGGGATACATGCACACGGCGGAATTTTGAAATCCCGGCCATGCAGACTTTCATGCTGGCCGAATATACGGATGATCTTGCCGGATTGTTCACCGAAGGCGTGGAAGCGGAATTCTTCCGGTCCCGGGCGGAAATGATGGACAAGATCAAGTATTACCTGGGTCATGATGACAAACGTGAGCAGATTGCGCGCAATGGTTGCCAGCGGGTCCAGCGTGATGGGCATGATGTTTTTTCGCGTATGCAGCAATTTATGACCGTTGTGGCGCAGGCAATCGAATCAAAAAAAGGTTGCATTTGATTTTAAAGGTGGCGTGGGAATGTCCGCTATAATTTTAAATGTTGTCCAGGATCTGGCGACGCCGCATAACAACAGCCTCGTGCGCGCCCTGCGCGCGCGCGGCGATTTGCGGGTTGTGACCTGGTATGCCCTGCGCACCTGCGGCGATCTGCCCTGGAAAGAAGGACTGGCTGACAATCTGGATAATTACTACTACGATAATTTGGGTGATCGTTTAAGGTTGATTTTTCGAGCACTGTTCCGTCCCCGCGAAAAATTCCTGATTGTCGGTTACGCCAATCTTTGCACGCGGTTTATTCTTGTAGTGTTCTGGGTGTTGAATCGCAAAATTATCTATTGGAGTGATCGGGGCGAAGACAGACCGCGCTCTTTTTTTCGATCGGTATTACGTCGGCTGGTGTTTTATATTCTGCGCAAGTGCGCAGATCCGGCCTGCGTAGTGGGGCGGCACACGGTGGAGACATTCAAGACTTGGGGGTTTTCAGGATCACATTTAGTTAACTTGCCGATTTTCATTGATATTCCACCCAGGCCGGACCGGACGGCGTCAGGCATCCTGGCGATGCGCCAGAAGTATGGACTAGGTTTGAACGATGTTTTTTTTATCGCGGCAAGCCGCTTAGTTTATCAAAAGGGATATGATTTGTTAATTGAAGCCATTGCTCGTATCGAGCGCCAACATCTTGCGTCTTGCAAGCTGTTGATTGTCGGCAGTGGTCCTGAGCGTGCAAATCTTAACTCATTGGTTGTGCGCCATAAGCTTGGCAACCATGTCCGGTTTGAGTCCTGGCTTGAGCCGTTGGATTATGAGCGCGTGTTGTCGGCCGCAGATGTATTTATCCATCCAGCGCGTTTTGATGCTTTTGGCGGCGGCACACTATACGCTATGGCGCTCGGCGTTCCGGTTATCGGATCTGACGGCGTTGGGGCTGTGATCGAAAGAGTGCAACCCGGCCGGAACGGCTTGATTTATCCGCGCGAAGATGTGCGCGCATTGGCCGATTGCATGGTGCGCTTGCTGGTCAACAGCGACGAACGCTGTAAAATGGGTTTAGCCGCCAGGGCCACGGCGGAAGAATGGCCGCCAAGCCGTGGCGCGCAGATCATTAAGGATATTATCGATGGGAAGATAAAATATGGATAAACTCAAAAAAAATATCACGATTCCGATTCATTGCGCCGGCTTAAAGTTGTCGTTACGCATGGCGAATGATGGCGACTTGCCGAACTTGCGGCAGTGGAAAAATGAACAACGCGAGTTTTTCTTTTTTAAAGGCGAGATTTTGCCGGAACAACAGCGCGAATGGTTTCGCGTTTACCAGCAGCGTCCGGATGATTTCATGTTCATGGTGCTTGTGGCAAATACTCCGATTGGGTGCATGGGTATAAGGTTGATTGATGATGGGTGGGATATCTATAATGTGATTCTTGGATTGCCCGGTTACGGTGGGAAAGGTTTGATGGGCAAGGCGTTTCGAGCTATGCTTAATTTTGCGGTTTCCCGGCGCGCAAATCCAATCACGCTTAAAGTCCTTAAACACAATCCAGCGGTTGGCTGGTATCGGAAGAATGGTTTTCTTGTTACATCGGAACAATCAGATCATTATTGCATGGCGTATCAACCGGATAAATCATAAAGGAAACCCAAATGATCTCAGTCTTCGGTTCTATGGTTGGCGATGAGGAAATTGCTAATGTCACAGCCTGTATGCGCAGCCAATGGATGGGCTTTGGCAAAAATGTCGAGGCCTTTGAAAAAAAATACATGGCCAAATATGGCCTGCCCTCTTTTGCCATGGTGGATAGCGGTTCGAACGCCTTGTTTATGGCCGTCAAGCTGCTCGATCTCCCACCCGGGTCGGAAGTCATTCTGCCGTCATTTACTTGGGTCTCCTGTGCGCATGCCGTCCTGCTGGCGGGACATCGGCCGGTGTTCTGTGATGTCGATCTTGCTACCATGAATGTGCGCCGCGAGGATATCGCGGCCAAAGTCACCCAAAAAACTGCAGCGGTCATGGTGGTGCATTATGCCGGCCTGGCCGTGGACATGGATCCCATTCTGAAGCTCGGCTATCCGGTGATTGAAGACGCGGCCCACGCGGTGGACAGTACTTATAAAAAACAGCCTTGCGGAACTATCGGCGATATTGGCATCTTCAGTTACGATGCCGTGAAAAACCTGACCGTTGGTGAGGGCGGCGGCATAACCGCCAGATCGCCTGAGCGGATGGCGCGGGCCAAGGTGATGCGCTACTGCGGCATTGGTAAATCCGGCTTCGATTCCGCGGTGGCCAATGCTGGTGCAAAAGCACGCTGGTGGGAATACAACATCCAGGAGGCATTTATCAAGATGCTGCCTACCAATATGGCGGCCAGTATCGGCATTGCCCAGCTTGACCGGATTGATGCTTTGCAGGCGCGCCGCAAGGCAATCTGGCAAACCTATCAGCGCGAACTTGCCGGTATTCCTGGACTGATTACGCCACAGGAGGCCGAACCTGGTGACCGCCATTCCTATTTTACCTACTGCATTCGTGTGCCAAAGCGGGACGAATTGGCGCATTACCTGTTAAAAGAGCAGATTTACACAACCTTACGCTATCATCCGCTGCATCTGAATCCGCTCTACGGCCAAAAGGGCGTGCGCTTGCCAAATTCCGAAAAACTCAATGCCGATGCGCTGAGCATTCCAATTCATCCGCGCATATCGGATGCGGATGTCGAAAAAATCATCTCGGCAATAAAAAAGTTTAGTGCGCGCGAAACAGGAGCCAAGCATGACTGAGGAGTTTTCGCTGCGGCGAATGGGGTGGCGCGCTCGGATAAAAATCTGGCAGCATCAAGTGGTTGCATTAAGCCAGACTTTTTCCCAAGCGACTAAATTGTGGTCGCCGAGCGTGGGGACGCTTGTGCTCATATGCGTGCTGACTATTTTTTGGCAGAACATTTTTATGCTTTCGGCTTCAAAATTGGACCGATCTTATCGCTCCGGTGATATAGCTGGTCTTTTTACCCAGGCCGGCTTTCTTTATTTTTATCACCATCTTGGTCTTTTCCCTATTTTTTATTCGGCAAGCGATGCTAAATTAGACAACCGGGCGGGGGCGGAGTCCGTGCTGCGAGAGCAGGGTGCCAGCCTGCGCATGGAATCGACCTACGCGTTTCGATCAGGGGATCTTGGTAAAATCTGGCTCTTTCTGCCCGAAGCCATTATAAAAGGCGCTTCCATCGGGATCACCATTTTTTGGGCTAATTTCTGGTTTTTTACGCTGGGATTGGTGGCGATTTTGATTGCTGCCTGGTATGCCGGGCGATTCGCGTTGGGGTTTTTTTTGGTGGCTTTTCTGGGGTCGCACCCCTTCCAGCTTTATGAAGTCTATGCCAACCCGGGGTATGGTTCGGGCCAGGTTGTTGGTCTGACGATATCGGTTGCCATTTGGGCGCTGGCCTTGCATCTCCCGCTCATTTTTGACCGGAAAGTATCGGCGCTCTATTTATGGTCTTTACCGGTTTTAACAGGAATTTTCTTTGCGACCATGCGGGAGATACGCAGCGAAATCCTTGTTGGCTTAGTTGGCGTCTTGATCGCCTATGCTTTTTATACCGGCATCAAATGGAAAACGAAAACGGCGCTTTGCTTGGTGTGTTTGTGCGCATTCCAACTTGTTTCCGTTGGTTGGGCGCACTATTGGGATGCAAAATATCTGCGTGCAGTTTCGGTGGTCAAAGCGTGTGGAGGCATTCCTTACACTGGGCCAAGGGATTCGCACCATGTCGTCTGGCATATGCTCTGGATGGGGTTGGGCGACTTTGATACAGCGAAGAAATACGCTTGGGGCGACAGCAACGCTTTTGGATATGCTGCGCCGATCATGAAGCGTCGGGGCGTGCTTCCAAAAGATCATGAGCAACCCGGGACTGAAACATCAAATTATTTTTATAATGGCGTATATCCAAGGTATATTGCTGATGTGCCCGAATATCACAAAATACTGCGCGATAAAATTATTGCCGACATTCGGTCTGACCCATTGTGGTATTTTAAAATTTTGCTCCGTCGGACGTGGCGAATATTAGCAGAAACCGCCCCTGTGCGCTTGAGTTTCGGCGCACATTGGGTGAACATCCCCCTGGCCGGTTGGTTGCTGCTGCCCACGTTGTTGGTGTTGATGGTTTCGCGGCATTGGCGGTACATTAAACTAATTACTTTTTGTATGTCGCTATCAGCATTGCCACTGTTAATGTATTCAGGCGGTGGGCGTACGTATTATTCGATTTATCCTCAAATCATCGCGGCTATTTACGCGGTTTGGGTGTGTGGGTTATTGGCGTGGATCTGCGGATTTCTGCGGTTGCGTTTGGCAAGTTGTTTTCGGAAGCAACCTTTATGCGCAGGGTCCTGAAGTTTTTATCAATAAGTAATTAATTTATGTGTGGAATCGTTGGCCTTGCGGCATCTGTTCCGATCGCGGATCGCCATCCACTGATAGCGATGCGTAATACAATGCTTCATCGTGGGCCGGATGATGCCGGCGAGTGGTGGTCTCGCGATGGGCGTGTAGGTCTGGCGCATCGCAGGCTCTCGATTATTGATCTTTCCCCGGCTGGCCACCAGCCGATGATGGATGCTTCGGGACAATGCAGTATTGTCCTTAACGGCGAAATTTATAATTTTCAAGAACTGCGCCATGAATTGGAGGCGAAAAGGCACCTTTTTCGTTCCAGGAGTGATACGGAAGTGCTTTTGGCCGCCTACCGCGAATGGGGCACCGATTGCCTCAGCCATTTGAACGGGGCATTCGCCTTTGGAATATATGACTCTTCCCGCCGCTGCCTGTTTTTGGCCCGCGACCGTGTTGGTGAAAAACCGCTGTTTTACTCGGTGGCCGGCGGCACCCTAACTTTCGCTTCGGAACTCAAGGCGCTAATGGCTAATCCTGGCTTTTCGCGCCGCCTGAATTTAGATGCTTTGGAATATTATCTTGCGTTCGGATATGTGCCCGGGTCGCATTGTATTCTTGAGAATGTCAATAAATTGGCGCCGGCGCACGCGCTCACTTTCCATGTTGACCGCGGCGAGGCGCGTCTGTGGCGCTATTGGCAATTGCCCGAGCCGTCGCAAGGTCAGGAATGTCCGGAAGAGGAGCTGGGAAAACAATTGGAGCAATTGCTTGAAGATGCGGTGCGCAAGCAGCTCGTGGCTGATGTTCCCATCGGCGTCTTGCTGAGCGGCGGTGTTGACTCCAGTTTGATTACGGCCATGGCGGCGCGGGTTAGCTCGCGGCCGGTAAAAACATTCACAATCGCTTTTCCCGGTCATGGTGCCTATGATGATGCGCCCTACGCCCGGATTGTTGCCAAGCATTTCGGAACCGAGCATGTTGAATTGGCTCCTGACCAAACTTCGTCCGAACTGCTTCCGATGCTTGCCAGGCAATATGATGAACCGGTAGCTGATTCCTCAATGGTGCCTACTTTTCTGGTCACGCAACTTGTGCGGCAGCAGGTTAAAGTGGCGCTCAGCGGCGATGGCGGGGATGAGTTATTCGGCGGTTATTTGCCTTACAGCTGGATTCAAACCCAGGAATGGATTCGCCGCCTGATTCCGCGCCCCATCAGGAGCATGGCAAAACATTTTGCCATGGATTTGCTTCCCACGGGTTTACGCGGCCGTAATTACATTATCAATCTCATGTCCGATTTGCGGGAAGGTTTGGCGCGATCAAGTGCTTATTTCGATACGTCTTTAAGATTGCGCATTTTGGCGCCGCTTGGCCGGCAACGATCTGCGTTCGATGCAGAGGCCTTAAAACGTAAACTTATTATGATGCAATACAGTCCGCTTCAACAGGCTACACGCCTTGACTTTAATACAAACTTGCCGGATGCCTATTGCGTCAAAATGGATCGTGCTAGCATGCTCAATTCGCTGGAAGTCCGTGCTCCATTACTTGATTACCGGATCATCGAGTTTGCTTTTGGGCAAGTTCCCGATTCTCTGCGGGCAACGGAGCACGAACGTAAAATCCTGTCCCGTCGCCTGGCAAAACGGCTCTTGCCCCGCCAACTGGATCTTGAGCGCAAGCAGGGGTTTTCGCTGCCATTGCAGGCGTGGTTCAAGGGTGAATGGGGCCGTTATATGGGAAACGTGCTGGCCGAAAGTGATCCGAATCTGTTCGATCCACTTGTAATTAAGAATCTACTTGACGGCCAGCGCCATGGGCGCACAAACACCTCGCGGCTATTTGCCTTAACAATATTTGAACTGTGGCGGCGGGAATATAAAGTGAATATTTGATGTATAGGTGTGAAGCCGCATGAAGATATTAAACGTCGACATATGGCTTGACCCGGTCCGCGGCGGCGGGACGACCGAGAGAACGTTCCAGATGAGCCGGTTCTTGTCCCGCAACGGCCAGGATTGCACGGTTTTAACGCTTGATCTCGGGCTGACCCGTGAACGTTTAGATTCGCTGGCAGGTGTGAAGGTTATCGCCTTGCCTTGTTGGTCGAAACGCTTTGGCTTGCCATGGTTTTCTTTCGCGTCAATTAATCGAATCGTGGGTGACAGCGATATCATCCACCTGATGAGCCATTGGACGTTTCTCAATGCGCTTGTCTATTGCTGTGCCCGCCGTCAGAAAAAGCCTTATGTGCTCTGTCCGGCCGGGGCGCTCCCTATTTTCGGGCGGTCAAAGATTATTAAGCGGATCTATAATTGGGTGATTGGGGAGAGAATAATTCGCAATGCCAGCAGGTGTATCGCGATCGCCCCAAATGAATTTGCTCATTTTGAAAGCTATGGCGTAGGGGAAGATTCGATTTCCGTCATTCCAAACGGTATTTGTCCCGAAGAGTATCTTGTCAAAGATGATATTGCTTTCCATCATGCGTATGGACTTCCGGATGCCCCCTTTATTTTATTTATCGGTCGCCTTAATCTAATTAAAGGGCCTGACATCCTGTTGCGCGCTTTCTGTGCGATCAAAGATAAAGTTTCGCATCACCTGGTGTTTGCCGGGCCGGACGGGGGCATGTTAGCCGCTTTAAAGGAAATTGCCCGACAGGAAAATGTTGAAAACCGCGTGCATTTCATCGGATATGTTGGTGGAACAAAGAAATCGATGGCATATCATGCGGCTGATTTACTGGTTATCCCGTCGCGTTCAGAAGCGATGTCCATCGTTGTGCTGGAGGCCGGGGCGGCTGCCACCCCGGTATTGATTACCGACCAATGCGGCTTCAATGATATTGCCAAAATAGGCGGGGGATTAGTTGTGCCCGCAAGCGAAGCCGGAATAAGAAACGGGTTAATCAGTCTCTTGTCGGAACCAGGGGCGCTAAAAATTATGGGAAACAAGCTGAAAGCGTATATCGAGCAGTCCTTTACATGGGATTCGATCATTCAAAAATATCTTGTAATATACCGGGGAATTCTAGGGATTAAGAGTATTTTTTAACAATCTTATTGTTGTTGGAATTGCGATTATAGATATTGCTTGGGATATACGCAATTGACTAGGAAAAGTTATTTTATATCCTCCATGGCCCTTGTATGTCATGGATTCCCGTCCGGGGTGAACGCTAAATAATGACTACGGGGTAAATATTAGCCTACGGCAAAAAGCGAGATATTTTTTATTTAGTGCGGTAACAATTGCTACCGTTTCGTATGCGGTTTTATTTATCGCCAATTTGGTCGCGCCTACCATCAGACGACACTACTTTGAAGTCCCGGCCTATAACTCACTAAATCAGCCGGATAGATGTCCCCGTGATGAACATCTTCAAGTACAAATCTTCGAAAGGATGGGTGAGTTTCTGGTGCGCCGACCAGATGTAGGTTGGGTTTTGAATCCAAAGACATTTGGTAACAACAAAGGATATTTGGGCCCATCTTTTCCTTATGCCAAACCGGCCAACACAAAACGGGTTGTTTTCATAGGGGATTCTTTTACAGCAGCAATCCAGGTGCCATACGATAAAACTTTCGTTGCCCAGATCGGACGTGACCTTAAGAACTTTTT
>CAYYBV010000005.1:505-20315 GCA_964469675.1 uncultured Verrucomicrobiota bacterium | reverse complement strand
TCCCCGGAATCACAATCGAAGTGATCAACCTTGGCATTGGCGGTTACGGGATCGACCAGGAGCTGTTTACCATGATGCGCGAGGCGGGCAAGTACTCTCCCGACCTAATCGTTCATGTAGTCTTTCTTGGTAACGATGTGCGCGATAATAGCGTGGAGCTGATGCGCGCTTTCTGGCCGACGCATCTTATAGGACATCCCTCTAAGACTTATTTTCAACTCGAGGCCAATCGGCTCACGAAATGGCCTCAGGATCAGGCGTTCTATTGGGAGACCGCATTGGGGGGTGAATTGACCGGAGGGGTGGTATGGGAATTCGTATGTGGTCGTCTCCAAATGCAAATTCGCTTTGATTGGGACTCTGCAAGACAACATCTCGTTGGACGTCTGACCAAGGACGGTGAGCGGTTTGATGAGATTGACTCGGTGTCTTTTTTTGAACATTCCTTTTTGGCTTTTCATTTGGCCCATACCCGCAGCACGCTCGTCGTGGACAGTCTGACTCCGAATCTTATGACCGGACGGATGGTGTCCGCTACCGGCGAAGAGCATTGGAGCGCCAAACGCACCCCTCCTGTCGCCAGTGTTACATCACCGGGGCCAAGTCTTGGCCAACTGCTGCGATTAAGCAATCTGCGAGGTGTGGCAGAACAAGCCTTGGTGCGACAAAAGACTATTGCCAAATTCATGGTACACACAGGTCTGATTCGGAAACGAGAACTTGTCGACATGATTAGCCTAGGCTTGCCGGAGGACTATCCTATCGATTACGGTGCTTTTCTGCCCGAGGGAATGGATCTTCGTTGGGATAATGCCTGGAAGTTGGCCTTTGAGTTGCTTAAGAATGCACGCCGAACTGCCGTTGTTGAGAATAACGTGCCGTATGTCGTGTTTACTATTCCGGCCATAGAATCAGTTTACCCCGAAGTTTGGCGTTCTATTCAGGAAGCTTATCCCCGCCTCAAATCGGTGTCCGCGTTTATGGACACGGGGCGCCCGAGTGAAAGAATGGATCAATTTCTTACGGAGGAAGGTATTCCGCATATTTCCTTCCTTTCGGCTTTTTGCATCGAACAAAAACATTCTGGGCGAATGCTTTATGATGTCAGGCATCAGCATTTCAACGAGCAAGGCCATGATTTGGCTGCCAAGATAGCCGGAAATTTTGTGCGGAACCACTTGGCCGGCAAACAGATGGCGCCATTAGGTAATAATTCTAACTGATTTTTCCTAAAGCGCGATACTCCACCGCTGATTCTGCACGCCTTAATTTACTATAGCCTACGATTCGGTTGCCAAGCGAATTAGAATTGGGTCTTGGCGGGACCATATAGAACTGACATGCAATCATTGGCTGCGCACAGTTGTATTTATCTTTACTAAAAAAACAATAAATCGCGTCTATTTCATTTAATAAAGTAAGGAAAACACTAAATTTGCTTAAAATATTATTTAAATTCGTATTCTGCCGGTCTAGGAATAGCGGCTAACACAATCTTGGCGTTTGGTGAAATACATTGATTTGTCTTGGGCAACGGTTATCCTTATGTCGATAGGCGTAATATGGAGAACTCGCATGTTCAATAATAAAAACCTTTTGATTACTGGCGGCACGGGCACGTTTGGCAATGCCGTTTTGAAAAGATTCCTGGCAACAGATGTCCGGGAAATCCGCATCTTCAGCCGTGACGAGAAAAAGCAGGAAGATATGCGGATTGAATACCGTAATCCCAAGATTAAGTGCTATATCGGCGATGTCCGCAACAGGAACAGCGTTAACGATGCTGTCAAAGGGGTAGATTTTATTTTTCATGCCGCCGCCCTGAAACAGGTGCCATCCTGCGAGTTTTATCCGCTGGAAGCGCTGATGACCAATTCGCTGGGCGCGGAAAATGTCCTGTCGGCCGCCATGGAAAACAATGTCAAGAAAGTTGTGGTGCTGAGCACCGACAAGGCGGTTTACCCGATCAATGCCATGGGAATCACCAAGGCCCTCATGGAGAAGCTCATGGTGGCCAAGTCCCGGGTTGCCGGGCCCTTGGGCACGATCATGTGCGGAACCCGGTACGGGAATGTCATGGCCTCGCGCGGCTCGGTGATCCCGTTGTTCATCAAGCTCATCAAGGCAGGCAAGCCCTTGACGGTCACCGATCCGAACATGACGCGCTTCATGATGTCCATTGACGATGCCGTGGACCTCGTCGTTTACGCTTTTCAGCACGGCCGGCCCGGCGATGTTTTTGTCCAGAAAGCGCCGGCCGCCACAATTGGCAATCTGGCCCAGGCCCTGAAGAATATTTTCAAGGCGGAGAATCCAGTCAAGGTGATCGGCACCCGCCATGGCGAAAAACTCTATGAGACGTTGTTGACGCGGGAAGAGATGGCCAAGGCGGAAGATTGCGGCAACTATTACCGGGTTAAGGCCGATAACCGCGATCTGAATTATAACACCTTTTACACGGAAGGCGAAATCAAGATGTCGCGGCTGGAGGATTACCATTCGCATAACACGCGGCAATTGACGCTTAAAGACCTGGAAGATTTGCTCCGCCATTTGCCTTACGTGAAAGCGGAACTGGAGGGGCGGCCTGCATGAAAACGGTGCTGATCACCGGGGCCAAGGGTTTCATTGGGAAAAACCTGGCCAGCGCCCTGCTGGCAAGGCCGTCCGATTACACCTTGCTGCTGATAGACATTGACAGTCCGGCCAATGATTTATCGGTTGCCCTTTCGAAGGCTGACTTTATTTTTCACCTGGCCGGCATCAATCGCCCGGAAAACGAGCAGGAATTCCAGATTGGTAACGTCGATTTCACGGCGCATATTTGCGAACAATTGTTAAAACTGAAACGCGCCGTGCCCGTGGTCATGTCTTCCTCGGTCCAGGCCCTGTTGGCTAATCCCTATGGTATCAGCAAGCGCAAGGCGGAAGAAACGGTTTTAGACTATGCGCGACGCTCCGGCGCGTGGGCGATAATCTATCGCTTGAAAAATGTTTTTGGGAAATGGTGCCGCCCCAATTATAATTCGGTGGTGGCAACCTTTTGCCACAATATAGCCCATGATCGGCCGGTCACGATTTCCGATGCGGGCCGGGAAATTGAGCTGATATATATTGATGACGTTGTGCAGGACTTTGTGCAACAGCTCGAATCCGGCCTGCCTGCCGGCGCGCATTACCGGGAAATCGAGCCGGTCTACAAAATCACCCTGGGCAAATTGGCCGAACTTATCCAATCTTTCCGGCAAATGCGCCGATTGCTGCATGTGCCCGATTTCAGCGGAGAATTCACGCGCAAACTTTATGGCACATTCCTGTCCTATCTGGATACCGCTGACTTTGCTTATGACCTGGAGCAGAAGCGCGATGCGCGGGGATGCCTGGTTGAATTTGTCAAATCGCCGCCGTTCGGCCAGGTTTTCATCTCGCGCACGCATCCCGGTATTACACGCGGCAATCATTACCATCATACGAAAACGGAAAAATTCCTGGTTGTGGAAGGCGAAGCGATAATCCGGTTCCGGCCGGTGCCGGGTGGGCCGGTTATTGAATATCGCGTTAACGGCCAGGATTTACGCGTGGTGGATATTCCGCCGGGTTACACGCATTCCATTGAAAATATCGGCACGGGTGAACTGGTCACATTATTCTGGTCGCCGGAGGTGTTTAACCCCGCCCGGATTGATACCAATAATATGCCGGTTATTCCGTGAAATCCTCGCCGGAATATGAAGAAAGGTGATATATGAAGATTGCAACCATTATCGGCACACGTCCTGAGATTATCCGCCTTTCCAGGGTAATGGCGGTTTTGGATAATTATGCCCAACAGGCCATTATTCATACCGGCCAGAATTATGATTACGAATTGAACCAGGTTTTTTTTGAGGACTTGGCCATTCGCAAGCCGGATCATTTCCTGGCGGCGGTCGGCAAGACCGCCGCCGAGACCATCGGGCTGATTATTGCCAAGTCTGATGCTGCGCTCAGGGAGGTTAAGCCGGATGCGGTCTTGATCCTGGGTGACACCAACAGTTGTCTGGCAGCTATTTCAGCCAAGCGCCTGAAAATACCGGTTTTCCACATGGAGGCGGGCAACCGCTGTTTTGACCAGCGCGTGCCGGAAGAAATCAACCGCCGCATGGTTGACCATATCAGTGACGTTAATCTGTGCTATTCATCCATTGCGCGTGAGTATCTATTGCGGGAGGGGTTGCCTCCGGACCGGGTGATTAAGACCGGCAGTCCGATGTATGAGGTGCTGCATTATTATCTGCCCAAAATCAATTCCTCGGATGTTTTGAAACGTTTGCGTTTGGAGAACGGCGGCTATTTTGTGGTCAGCGCCCACCGTGAGGAAAACATTGATGCGCCCGGGCAATTCGCCGGGCTGATCAAGCTCTTGTCCGCTCTGGCGGAAACGACAGGCTTGCGTGTAATCGTATCCACGCATCCCCGCACCCGCAAAAAAATAGAGGGTAAAAAAGTAAAATTGCCGGCGGGCGTGGAGCTGCTGCCGCCCTTCGGCTTTTGTGATTATATTAACCTGCAGACGCATGCAAAAACGGTTCTCTCGGATAGCGGCACGATCACGGAGGAATCCTCAATCCTGAACTTTCCCGCATTGAATATACGGGAGGCTCATGAACGGCCGGAAGGCATGGAGGAGGGCGCCGTCATGCTGGTTGGCATGCGCTGGCCGCGCATCCAGGAGGGGCTTAAAATATTGGCAAGCCAGAAACGTGGCGCAGAACGAACCCTGCGCATGGTGAATGATTATAATGTGCCCAATGTATCGGAAAAAGTGGCGCGGATCATTCTGAGCTATACCGATTATGTCAACCGGGTTGTGTGGCGGCAATAACATGCACGTTCTGATTGTCACCCAATACTTCTGGCCGGAGGATTTCCGGATCAATGATCTTGCGCTTGGACTGAAGGAACGCGGGCATGCGGTGGAGGTGCTCACCGGCTTGCCCAATTATCCGTCCGGGAGTTTTTTCCCGGGTTATGGATGGGGGGGGCCTTACCGGGATGATTTCCACGGTATTCCCGTTTGGCGCAGTCCGTTGGTCCCGCGCGGCAATGCGTCCGGCTGGCGCCTGGCGATCAATTATCTTTCCTTTGCATTGCTGGCCTGCCTGCGCGGTTTGTTTGCCTGTCGCCGGCCCTTCGATGTTATCCTGGTTTTTGAAGTTTCGCCGGTTACCGTGGGCATCCCCGCCCGGATGATGAAGGCGTTGACTGGGGCCAAATTGTTTTTTTGGGTTTTTGACCTGTGGCCCGAAAGTCTTTCGGCCACAGGTGCAGTTCGTTCCAAACGCATCCTCAACTGGGCCGGCAAGCTTACGCGATGGATCTATCGCGGCTGTGATCGCATCCTTATGCAATCCAAGGCGTTTCGCCAATCGGTCATTAATTACGGTGCGCGGGATGATCAGATCCGGTATTTCCCCAGTTTTGCCGAGAAACTCTACCGGCCGCTCTGCCTGCCTGCGGCTGCTCCCGAGCACGCCCTGTTGCCACGGGGCTTTCGTGTGATGTTCGCGGGCAATATTGGCAAGTCCCAGGATTTCGAAACAATATTGGCCGCCGCCGAATTGACCCGGACACAGCCGCACATTCAATGGGTGGTTTTAGGTGATGGCCGGCAACGCGCCTGGGTCGCGGCTGAAATCCAGCGCCGGCAATTGGCTAATGTCCGCCTGTTGGGACATTTTCCGAAGGCGCGCATGCCCGCTTTCTTTTCATTTGCGGATGTCATGCTTGTTTCCTTGAGGCGCGAGCCGATTTTTGCGCTTACGATCCCGGCCAAGATCCAGGCCTACCTTGCCTGTGGCAAGGCAATTGTCGCCTCGCTGGATGGCGAGGGCGCGCGGATAATTGAGGAAGCTAAAGCCGGCGTTGTCGTTCCAGCCGAGAGTCCGGTGGAACTTGCGCAAGCGGTTTGTCGTTTGTCCGGGCAGAATCCGGAACAACTTGGGGCCATGGGGCGCAACGCGCGCCATTATTATGAGGCCCATTTTTCACGGGCACATTTGCTGGATGAATTTGAGGGATGGCTTCGTGAATGCGGTGATAATTCAGGCAGGGATCACGGATGCAAGGCAACATGAGCATGGCAAAAGGCGCAACCGTTCTGGTTACCGGCGCGAGCGGCGCCGTGGGGCCGTGTGTTGTCGATGCGTTGTATTCCGCCGGGTATCAGGTGCGCGCTTTTGCGCTTGATGCTTTGCCGGCCGGTGCCTTCCCCGGCGGGGTGCAAACATTAATCGGCGATGTAACCGATCCGGCAGCGGTTCAAACCGCCATGCATGGCGTGGACGCGGTTGTCCACTTGGCCGCCCTCTTGCACATTGTCAACCCCCCGCCGGAACTACGTGCGAAATATGAACGGATCAACGTCGGCGGCACGGCCACCGTGGTTGCGGCGGCAATCAAAGCCGGGGTCAAACGGGTTTTGCTGGCCAGCACGATTGCCGTATATGGGCCTTCGAACGGCCAAATTCTTAACGAGGATGCGGCGCCCCATCCTGATACTTTTTATGCCCAGACCAAACTGGCCGCCGAAAAAATCGTCCTGACTGCCAAACGCGCGGACGGGCAGCCGCTGGGAACTGTCCTTCGCTTTGGCGCCGTGTATGGAACGAGAATCAAGGGCAATTACGAGCGCTTGATGCAATCATTGGCGCGCGGCCGCTTCATCCCGCTTGGCGCCGGGCAAAATCGGCGCACACTGGTCTATGATAAAGATTTAGCCTGCGCGGTTGTGCTGGCCGTGCAGCATCCGGCGGCCGCCGGTAAAATTTACAATGTAACAGACGGGCAATTCCACACGCTGAATGAGATAATAGCCGCAATTTGCGCGGCCCTGGAACGTCAGCCGCCGAGGCTGTCAATTCCAATTGGTCTGGCGCGGGTCTTGGCCGGCATGCTTGAGGATGCCATGCGCTTGATTGGCCGCCGCGCCCCCATTTCCCGGGCGACGCTGGATAAATACACGGAAGATATCGCCGTGGAAGGCCAACGCATTCAGAAGGAACTAGGCTTTTTGCCGCAGTATGATCTGGATGCCGGCTGGCGAAACGCACGTGGAGCGTAGAGCGGGGAGCGTGGAGGATGGTAGGCGACAGACGACGGATGACGGACCAGAAAAGACAGACGACGGCCTGCTCAAGCGGCGGCCAGGGTGGACTGAGGGTTAGCCCTCAAAATAGCAAATAACAAACTTTTCTGAAATCGGGGGTCCTAATAATAAACAATAAGCTCACAGTTAAGACCGGAACGAGTAATTGGAATAAATAAAACCGATAATTTTGAATTCCGGTTGGTCCGGCGCGTGCCGTGGCTATCGTATTAATACACTTCTAAAACAATATTTTAACAAAATACAATTCATTATTGACAATCATTTGTTAAGATAACATTATTATCGTTATGAGTATCAATGAACTACAAGCATTAGATGCCTTGGCGCGAGCCGAGTCAAAGCGATTCCCAATCCACAGGGATGTATTCATTGCGCTTCGAAAAGCGCACGGCAGACGTTTTATCGGGATAGTGGGCCCGCGCGGCGTTGGCAAAACAGTGATTCTTAAGCAGTGGGCCATGGAAACAGATCGGTCGTTCTATGGCAGTGTTGATACATTTAAAGACTTTACTTTATTTGAGCTTGCCAAGGTTCTTTTTGAGAAGCAAGGGATTCGAACGCTCTTGCTGGATGAAATCCATTTTTTGCCTGATTTCGATGGCGAGCTGAAGAAAATCTTTGATTTTTTGCCCGACGTCCACGTGGTTTTCACCAGTTCGGTTGCATTGGCGCTTCAGCAGTCCGCCTTTGACCTGTCTCGTCGTGTGCGCTTGATTCAAGTATTGCCGTTTTCCTTTCGTGAGTATGTGCGTTTTAAGGAAGGCGTGGGGCTAACCGGCTTAATGTTGGATGACATGGGGCATGGTAACTGGACTCCAGAGCATATGCGCTACGGATATCTTTTTGATGAATATCTGAAGGGAGGATTGTATCCCTTTGCACTGACGGAACCCGATCCGCTTAGCGTGTTGCGAAGCATTCTGGACACGGTGCTTCAGCGTGACATTCCCAGCGTGGCGAAAGTGACCTACCAGGACGTGGCTTTGATCGGCAAGGTATTGACATTTATTGGGCGGTCCGCCGTGGATGGCGTTAATCCCACAACGATAGCCAAAAATCTGGGGATTACGCGATACAAGGCTATTGAATATGTTGACTTGCTGAGCAAAGCGTTCATCCTTATTCAGGTTGATCCGAAGGGGACCAATGTCCTTCGCGAGCCAAAAATTCTAATGCAGATTCCCTACCGATTGCTTTACAAGTCATGGGGCGATGCCATCGGTGCCGTGCGGGAGGATTTTTTTGCAACCGCCATGAGTATGGCGGAAATGCCGTTTCATTACCTGAAATCAACCACGGGGCGGAAAACGCCCGATTTTTTGTTGACGACGGAATCCGGCGACTGGGTTGTGGAAATCGGCGGGCCCGGCAAAGGGCGGACGCAGTTCAAAGGGATGTGCGTGAAAAGGAAGATGGTGCTGGCGCACGATACTGACTCTCGTCGCGATGCCGTGCCACTGTTCATGGCGGGTTATCTCGCATAAGAAGAATCATAAAAGGGTGCCTGGCTGGGGTCAGCTACTAATAAGCAATAAGCTCACAGTTAAGACCGGAGCGAGTAATTAGAACAAATGCATCGAAGATATCGCCGTGGAAGGCAAACGGATTCAGCGGGAATTGGGGTTTTTGCCGCAGTATGATCTGGATGCCGGCTGGCGCGGGGTCCTGAAGACGGACGCCAGCCCGAAACAAGATGCAGGCCATGGGTAGACCAGAATGGCGGGCAAGATGCCTGGGTGCGGCCGGCTAACCGCGCGAATGCCCGCCATCGCGTTGCCGCGTAAAGGCAGGGCCGCGTTGCCCGTTAAAAGCATTGCGAAGCCTGACGTCCGAGGAACTGGCCGTTCGCCGGATCACGGCCGGGCCGATGCGTTCTGCCACGGCGCGCCGTGCCGCGCGGCTTTGTTGCCATTCTTCCCATGTCCAGTCGGTTTTAATTTTCACGATTGAGTTCACGAGCCACTTCCTTCTTGAGTTCATCCAGTTCCTTCGGCACATTAAATGCAGGCAGGCATGCCAGCCTGCTGATTTCATCCCAGTCAACCGGGGTGGCTCCGCTCACACACGCGGCAAGCATTTTTTTGCCACCGTCCGGGCCTCGGGATCGGGCTGTGGATAGAATGCGAGCAACGTGCGTTCCACGACCGCAAGTTCCGCAGGAGCGATACTGATCCGCCCGTAAGGTGTGGTGGCTTCATTCTCAAGAAGTCCGAGAATATCCACAAAAAGTCCGGCTACTTTCCAACTTCTTGGTCCTCCCGTGGCGCCGATCTGTCCCATCAGGTCCTGGGCGCGACGCAATGGAATCGGGACTAACGTCCGCCGGCCAGCTTAAGCGCCCGTTCCAACAAATCCGGCGTTGCTTCAATGTCCCTTGCAGCCGGTATCATTTCATCCATGTCCATAGACTACCACGCAATAAACGGTGGATCAAAGGACCAAATCCGAGCGCAGAACACGCGAATGCTGGCTCACCACCTGCCCGGTTCCCCATCCATCCTCCTGGTATGCAGAGGTTTCAAGGGGTTATTTCAAAGACCTTAATCCGGTCTTTGGCCCAGAGCAGTTTAAAGCGGTTGGTCTGGCTTTCAACAAAGGCAATGGCTTTGGGTGAATAAAAATGGCTGGTCAGGAAAGCGTCCTCCGGCCAGTGCCCGGAAATGCGACCGGTCACGCTTGGCGCGCCATCCCGGCGGTTAATTATAATAATGCCTCTTGTTACAAGCTCCGGTTGCCGTTTGATGGCCTCAAGAAATTGCGGCTCCGGATCGTTCGAGGCCATCCATTGCAAACCAAACGAGGGATGCTCAGGATATAAATGATAAAATATCAGGCAGGTATTCGGATCGGTAACCAGCATGGGTTTTGGAAGGCCGCTAACGAAGTCCGTCAGATCTTTCCAGCGTGACGTGTCGTTGCCAAAATGTTTGGACAGCGTGTACAAGCGGCTGAAGGGTGCATCGATCCATCGGTTCTGGACAGGCAAGATCAATCCGATAAGCCCCATGACGATGACCGCCGCTTTGATCAGGGCGGCGTTTGATGGTTTCCTGAATGCTGCCGCGCCGCGTCGCGCTGCTCGCCAGCGCAGGGTTTTGATGGCGCTTCCCATGGCGAGGGCGGCCACAAAGGGGAGCGGCAGCATATAACCGAAACGCCAGATGGTGACCGGCGGCATGCCGGGCGCTTGCAGGGTGGTGACCAGGCGCACAAATAGATCGATGGTGACCGGATTAAAAATAGTGAGTAGCGGGCTTATCATCCCTGCCAGCAAGTAATTTGATTTTGCCATTTGCCGGAAGCCGAGCAGGAAGGCGATATAAACAAAAAATCCCCAGCAGCCGATGGTTTGATAAAACATGTAAAATTGATAGACGAACAGCCGCGCTATTGGATGGGATGGAGGGGTGATGATCAAGGCCTTAAAAACCAGGGGCGCCGATTGACCGGCATGGAATGGCATATTCGGCATAATCGTATTGGCCGTTGGCCAGATGATGGGATTCGCGTGTTTCAACCAAAAAAAGATTGCCAGCCATGCGCTGAGGGCTATGCCGGCAACGACAAGCGATTTGGCGACCAAAACCGAAGATAGTGTTTCTTTAACCGGGTTCTTTGCCCCGATCAGGCGGTGCGCAATGTTTACCAGGGCCAGCCCCATGATCATGAAACCGGTGAATAAAACTTCCTGGGAATGGACAAGATTCATGGTCGCAATCATGGCCGGAATCAGCCACGCTGCGTTGGTCCACCATTTATGACTGTTGAACCAGTCCAGGGCGACAAGCGTCGCGCCCAGGAAGATGAGATAATTCAAGACAGTGGGGGCCAGGGCGTAATAGCGGATATAAGCAAACACGCTGGTGCCCATGGTGGCGGCGCAAAACAGAGTGGCCCCGGCGGCCATCCAGCCTTTTTGCCGGATTGAAAAGCGGAAAGGGCGGAATATGGCCAAGGCGCAAAAAAATATTCCCGCGCAGAAAGTTGATACCGTCACAAAAGTCAGTGGCGCCAAAACGCGCGGGATTGATGCCCCGGACCAGTGCATAAGGCAGGCAATGATCAGGTACCAGGCATTTCCCTGGCGCGTAAGCAGCCTGAAAAAAGACGCATCAGTATTACCAAAGTTTCCGGTATTTATCTGCGTTTGGGCATTCCGAAAAGCCCACACATGGTTCCAGGCATCCGATGGAATTTCGAGGTAGGGTCCTGCCCACCAGAGATATGCCCAGAGCAGGCCCATTACGGCGATAAATGGGACAAGGATGCCCGGCCTGAACCGGCTCCCGGTTTTGGAACGGCCGGAACATGATCGCGCAGAGCGGTTTAGTCCACCGTGGCACAATCGCATCCCGATGCACCGGGCCAGCCAGAGCGCGCCGGAAACAATGGCGCCACCCAGGATAAACGGGGCAAAGAAAGATACGGGCATTTTAACAAACTGCAGAACGGTCAGGGCAAGAATGAGCCAAGCATAAGAAAGCGACAAAGAAAGCAGGAACCGGTGCCGCCGGAAGCCCAAGGCCTTGCATACAAGCCAGCCGGGGACAAAAAAACAACCGGCAAACAGGCAGATAAAAATAAATTGATTGATTATCGTCATGGCCCCACCAACAAGTGCGCGCCGGCGACATTACGCAAACGGCTTTGCCGCGCTGATTGTGACAAAATCAATTAGGCCAAGCAACCTTTCTTCATCCGGGCTTTCCAATCCAAAGCGCGCATGTTACGCTTCTGATTAGGCATGGCTTGGGCTGTGTATTGGATTGGACATACATGAACATTGTATCGATCATTGGCCTGTTGGGATTGCTGGCGCTGGCAGCTGCCTATTGCGGTGTGGCCTTGCTCCGGCGCGTGGCCGGGCGCAGCCGATTCCTGGATATTCCCAACGAGCGCAGTTCGCATACGCGGCCTACGCCGCGAGGCGGTGGCTTGGCCATTGTTGTGGTTGTCCTGGCCGGGTTATGGTTCTATGCCGCTCTATGTCCGGGCGCACCATGGGTGGCGTTGGGCATTTTTACGTTTGGCGCTGTTTTAATTACCTGTGTCAGCTGGTTAGATGATCTGCATTCTTTACCCGTGTGGGTTAGGTTTACAACACATGGACTGGCCGCGTGCCTTGCCATGCTTGCGTTTGGTTATTGGCCGGCGGTCGGTTGGCCTGGGTTGGGCGTGGTTCCTCTGGGCGTGATAGGGATATTGTTGAGCTTCCTGTGGCTTGTTGGGTTAACCAACGCTTATAATTTTATGGACGGGATTGATGGCCTTGCGGGGGGCCAGGGCGTGGTGGCCGGGCTGGGGTGGGCCATTCTGGGTTGGATCGGTGGTCTATCACTTGTGAGCGTTATGGGGGTGTTGGTTGCGGCCGCCAGTTTGGGATTCCTGGGGCACAATTGGCCGCCTGCCCGTATTTTCATGGGCGACGTGGGCAGCGCATTTTTGGGGTTTTATTTTTCCGCTTTAACGGTGCTGGCCGCGCAGTCTAATCCGGTATTTGTCCTGGCAGGCATTGCGTTAGTCTGGCCGTTTATCTTTGATGCGGTGTTTACATTTTTCCGGCGTTTGTGCCGGGGCGAAAAGGTATGGGTGGCACATCGCTCGCATCTCTATCAACGGCTGGTTATCAGCGGTCTTTCCCATGCTCAAGTTTCGGGTCTTTATACCGGGCTGGCAATGCTTGGGCTGGTCTGGGCGGTTATTTTAATTCAGGGCTGGCAATATCTGGCCATGGCCGGCGCCTTGATCATCGCGCTGGGTGCGTGTAGTTTATGGGCATGGACATGCCAGCGCGAACGGAAACAGGCTGGCGGCTGATGCAAACCCTGCACTACGCTGGTAAACAGGCGGCGCTTGCCAATCAGGCGCTTGATGTAGATGGTTTTTTCCGTTATGTTTGGGCCGAACTAAAAACACTTGCCCGTCTGGATGCGCGGTTGTATACCTTCTGCTTGGTCGCGTATAGTGAGGGTATGCAATCCGGTGCAACCCGCTAAATTTTGAGCACAAAACATGTTAATGAGTGGTTATTTTTCAGCGTGCCTGGCGGGCTATGATTTTTAGCTTGCCGGTTTTGCGAAGATCAGCCAATGCGTAACCGGTATTTATTTTTATTAGACATTGTGCTTCTGGCGGTGACTCCGACCCTCGCGCTGGCCATGCGGGTTGACAGCGCCGCCTGGCTCGCCAGTTACGTGCCGGCTTTGGTCCAATTCACGATCCTGGCGCTCTTCATCAAGCTGTTGACTTTTTTTTTATTTGGCCTTTATCGCCGCTACTGGCGCTATGCCAGTGTGGATGAGCTGGTCAGCATCATCCTGGCTGTCGGTAGCGCGATTTTGATTATCGCCGGCATATTTTTCGGCGCCGGTATCCTGGGGCTGGACCATACGCGCAACTTGCCGCGCTCGGTGCCGTTTATTGACGGGCTGTTGACGCTGGTCGTCGTTGGTGGATCCCGCTTTAGCGTGCGGATCGCGGCTCACAAGCGCCGGCGCAACGATCAAAAGAATAACAGCAAGGCCGTCCTGATTGTCGGTGCCGGCGACGCCGGCGCCGTGATTTCCCGTGAAATGCGCTCCAGTCGGCATATTAACATCGAACCGGTTGGCTTTGTGGATGATGATCTGGGCAAGCAGAAAAAATCCATCCACGGTCTGCCGGTCCTGGGCACGCGCAAGGATATTCCCCGGCTGGTCAAGCAATACGATGTTGAAGAGGTGGTGATCGCCATTCCCACGGCAAGCGGTAATGTGATCCGTGAAATCAGAACCCTGTGCGAGGCGGCCGGGGTGCCGTCGCGTACCATGCCCGGCGTGTATGAGATCCTTTCCGGCCAGATCAGTGTCAGCCAGTTGCGCAATGTGGATATCGAAGACCTGCTGCGCCGGGAGCCGATTCAGATTAACTCCCGGGATGTTGAAAAAATGCTCTCCGGCAAGCGCGTGCTGGTCACCGGCGCCGGCGGCTCAATCGGGTCGGAGCTTTGTCGTCAAATGGCGCGCTGGTCGCCGGGTTATCTTATTCTGCTGGGGCACGGCGAAAACAGCGTTTTCCTGATTGAGCAGGAACTGCGTCGCTGCTGGCCAAAACTTTCACTTGGCGTGACGGTGGCCGATATTCGTGACCGCTCCCGACTGACGGCCATATTCGAACAGACCAAGCCCCAGGTTGTCTTTCACGCCGCCGCGCACAAACATGTGCCCATGATGGAGGCGAATTGCGAGGATGCCATTACCAATAATGTCGGCGGCACGCGCTCGCTGGTGCAACTGGCCGAGCGCTTTGGCGTCGAGCGCTTTGTGCTGATTTCCTCCGATAAAGCCGTGAACCCGACCAACATCATGGGCGCGACCAAGCGTGTCTCGGAAAAAATCGTGCAAGCCGTGGCGCAACGTACCGGGCGGGCATATGTTGCCGTCCGGTTTGGTAATGTGCTCGGTAGCCGCGGTAGTGTGGTGCCGACTTTCCGGGAGCAGATTGCGCGGGGCGGTCCGGTAACTGTGACGCATCCGGAGGTGACCCGCTATTTCATGACCATTCCCGAGGCAGTCCAACTGGTGCTCCAGGCGGCGACTTTGGCGGGCGCGGAATGTCAAACAGGTGTATTCGTTCTGGATATGGGCAAGCCGATTAAAATCGTGGATTTGGCCCGCGACCTGATCGAACTTTCCGGCAAAGAGGTTGGCCGCGATATCGAAATCGTGTTCACCGGCCTGCGCCCGGGCGAAAAACTGTTTGAGGAACTCTTTCGGGCCGGTGAAAATTACCGGCGCACGCGCCACGCGAAAATATTCGTGGCTGATGGCGACCCCGTCGCCGGATCACCTGCGCCGGGCGCCAACACGGATGAAGGCGATCTCAACCGATTGGCCGATCAGCTCCTGCAAAATGCGGAAAAAGGGCAGCCGCAGGAAATTCGCCGGCTGTTGAAGGAAATTGTGCCCAGTTACGCTCCGCCGCCGGTAAGCTGAAGCGTAATATCTTAATCAAGCACATATCACTCGTGAGCATCACTTCAAAACATCGGTGGCTGATCTGCTGGCTCTACGCCGCGGGCATACTGGCGCTATCAACCATGCCGGCCAGTGCCTTGGCGGAAACTCCGCAATTATTCCCGCATCAGGATAAAGTTTTGCATGCCTTGATGTACGGGGGCTGGGCAATATTGCTCGCCTGGACATTGCAAAGGCAATGGCGCCGTCAGCCAGTGACATGGATTAACGGCATGATCTTGGTGATCACGGCCTATGGGGCGTTGATGGAAGTCCTGCAGGGAAGCTTGCCATGGATCCAGCGCACCTGTTCCTGGGGCGATGTGCTGGCTAATGTGGCCGGCGTTGTCCTGGGAGTTGGCCTTTACGTCCTTTACGCCCGCGCGCGGCTGTGCCGTGCTGATATTTGTGCAGAATTAAATGGATGAAAATTATTTCCACAGCCGCAATGCGGGAGCTGGAGCGCAAAACCATTGCCGATTACCAGGCGCCGGGCGAGACGCTCATGGATCGCGCCGGGTTGGGGGTCGCCCTTTTCGTTGATTACCTGTTCCATGCGAAAGATTTCAGCAGCCGCTCCGTGCGGCTGGTTGCGGGCCGCGGGAATAACGGTGGGGATATCTTTGCGGCGGCCGGCCACCTCCTCCGGATGAATTATGACGTGGACATTCTGTTGGCCGGCTCCTTGCAGGATGTCCGCGGCGATGCGCGGACCCACCTTGGAAAGTTGAAATCGAAGCATATCCACATGCATGAGCTGCCGACTCCGCAAGACTGGGCGGCGGCAATTACCATGGCGCAATGTGCCCGCTCCACGGATGTGCCGGTAATCGTTGATGGGGTCCTCGGCACGGGACTTCAGGGTCCCGCGCGTGGTCCCGCCAGCGAAGCCATCCGGTTTATTAATGCCCAGGCCAGCCTGAGCCTGGTCGTTGCCGTGGATGTGCCCTCCGGGCTGGATGCGGATACCGGCCGTGCGGCCGGTGACGCCGTCAGGGCCGATTACACCCTGACGATGGGCTTGCCGAAACAGGGTCTCGTGGAACCATGCGCTGCGGACTACGTTGGCCGTTTGGAAGTGATTCCCATCGGTATTCCCGAAGATCTGGTTGACAAGGTTGAGTCTGATCGGGAACTGATCACCGCCGCCGATCTGCATCCTTTATTTCCCCGTCGTGCGCATACTGCGCACAAGGGCGCGTTTGGGCACCTGTTGATTGTCGGCGGCGCGGTTGGATTTTCCGGGGCGATGGCGCTTGCCGCCCGGGCGGCCCTGCGCTCCGGTGTCGGCCTGGTCACTGTGTTGGTCCCGCGCGCCATTGTTTCGGTCGTTGCCGGTCTGGTGCCAGAGGCCATGGTCCATGGTGTTGCCGAAACGGATGCCGGCTCATTGGCTTCCGGTATGTGGCCGGTTTGGCGCGAACGACTGGATGCATTCTCCGCCATCCTGGCCGGGCCGGGCATGACGCGACATACGGAAACGGCCGCCCTGGTCCGCATGATGCTGGCTGGGACCAAAGTGCCGCTGGCGCTGGATGCGGATGCGCTCAATGTTTTTGAGGGACAAATAGATGAATTGGCCAAACGCACCTGCCCGTTGGTCATCACGCCGCATCCCGGCGAAATGGCTCGCCTGTTGGATCGCACGGTGGCCGAGGTCCAGGCTGACCGTTTTGAGGTTGCCCGGGAATCCGCCCAACGCATTCGTGGTGTGACGATCCTTAAAGGCGCCGGCACACTAGTGGCGGAAGCCGGACAGCCGTTGGCAATTAACATGACCGGGAACGCCGGCATGGCCACCGGCGGTACGGGTGATGTGCTGGCGGGCCTGCTGGGTGGTCTGCTGGCCCAGGGACTGAAGCCGTTTGATGCGGCCCGCGCGGCAGTGTTTCTGCACGGCCTGGCGGGTGACCGGGCCGCTGACGAAAAATCACAGGCGGGCCTCATCGCCGGTGACCTTGTTTCAGAACTGCCCTATGCCTTTCAGGACATTATTCCGCGCTGAATCAGGCGCCAAAATCGGGCACCCGCATCTTCCTGCATAAATAAGCGTTTTGGCCGGATGCCTTCACCGCCCATTGGTTAAAAGAAAAGTGGTGCAAGATATAACTTGCATGCCGTGTTTATTGATAAAAAATGACATAAACACTGATGTTCGTGCAAAATTCAGGTAATGGCTATATTTTCAGGTTTTCGATTGCCAGGGTGACAATGCTTTGAATTTCGCATCAAGCATGGCCCAAGGCATTCGCCAGGCGGTACCACAGCTCGATGTTTAGGTCTTCCGGCCGCGCGCGCGGATCAATCCCCAGGTCTCGGAATGATGCCAGCACATTTGATTTAGGCAAATGAGTTTCAATCGGTACATCACCGCGCCGCTCAATAACTGAATGCGTGATGACGGCATCACCCAGAATGGTCTGCAGTTGTTTACGCCGGTGGGCAAACGCGAATTTCGTGAGCGCATAGAAAAAATGTCGATCCTGGAAATTATCCGGCGACTGCCCGAACTCTGATCCCCGCGCGGCGCATCCCCGAGTAATGCTGTCCGCTGGCGGTCCTTTCCGGACCAGGTTGACAATTGTCGAGCTGACACCCGGCGTGGGATAAAAACAGGTTGGGCTGACCGTCTTGCGGATGGTTGCAGCATAACGCAATTGGATCCAGAGGGTCAGCAGGCCGAAATCATTATGCCCCGGCTTGGCCGTCAGCCGGGCGGCCACTTCCTGCTGGAGCATCAGCGTAAGCTGTGCCGGCGGTCTTTCGGCCTGGACCAGGTTAACCAGGATCGCGCTTCCCACGGAGTAGGGCAGGTTGGCCACGACCTTGCTGATCCCCGACCGGAACAAGGCGGCATGGTCCACCTTCATCATGTCGCCGCAGATCAGTTCCACATTCGGTAATGCCTTCAAACGTTCCCTGAGCAGCGGCCACAGGCGTGGGTCCTTTTCCACGGTAACCACCCGGCGGGCAATGTGTGCCAAAGGCTCGGTCAACACGCCCAGGCCGGACCCGATTTCCATAACCTCTTCCCCCGCCTTGACGCCGGCCGTAGCAAGCATGATTTCGAGAATGTTGGCGTCAATCAGGAAGTTCTGCCCCAGTGACTTTTGTGGCCGGATGTCCCATTGCTTCAGGATTGTGCGCACTTCGGATATACGGGTCAGTTTCATGGCATTCAAGCAGGCGGTGGTTGCGCGTGGATCGGGTATGCCTTAATTTGTGTGAACATCAGTGGGTTGACGATTGTTTTTTAGTAGCAACGTGGGGTAAACTTTGTTTTTGCGCCATGGTTTAATTTAACCTCCGGGATTGTGCCGGCATTCTGTAAAAATGATGTTTGCCCTTCGTGGCCGCGGCTGCGGCGGGCAGTCCAGAAAAGCCGCGCACACAAGTTTGCGCATCAGTGCCAAATTGACGCGATGCAAAATAAAAGCGCAACCTGGCCGCCTTGCCCGGTGCAGTCAGAACGGTGGTGCAAGCACATCACATCGCGCAGTTTACTGTTGACTCTGCAAGTCTAATTCTTACCATGTCCGTAAATTGCCTGGCATTGCTTTGTAGCCATGCCGGCCAATTTGACCGATTGCAGCCTGGAGATCAAGTCATTAGATTAAAACAAGCATGGCGTGATCAATGTTTACCGCTGGGCAATGCTTGCGAACGGCCTTGGTGGAGACTGGCTGATTGTGGCTCTTTTTCGGACCTTAACCGGGCTTTACCACGGCATGGTAATAAAGTAAAGTAACCAGCGCATGATCCAGGTGATTAAAGATATTTTCAGGTATTGGGACCTACTCTGGAACCTTGTGGCGCGGGATCTCAAGATCCGTTACCGGGGATCCGTCCTTGGATTTCTCTGGACGGTCCTGACGCCGCTTTTCATGGCGGTCATTTACATTGTCTTCCTGCGCCTGCTGGCCGGGCGTGGGGTTTTGATCCAGTACGAGGATATTATCATCGGCGTATTTGCCTGGCAGTTCACCGTCCAGTGTGTCAATGCCGGCATGAACTGTGTGACGGGCAACTCCTCGCTGGTCAAAAAGGTTTTTTTCCCCCGGATTATCCTGCCATTTTCAGTCAGTGTGACCGGGCTTGTAAATTTCCTGCTGACCTTGGTGGTGCAATGGGTGCTGCTGGCCGTTCTGCTGATGTCAAAAGGCGCCAGTCTGGAGATCACCACGTTTTGGGTGCCGCTCATGAGCCTGTATCACCTGCTTTTTAATTTTTCACTGGCGCTGCTGGTTGCCGCCGCCAATGTGTATTTTCGCGATACCCAGCATGTTGTTAACCTGCTGATGAGCGCCTGGTTTTTCATGAGCCCGGTCATGTATCCCTTGTCACTGGTGGAAGCCGTGGCGCGCGCCCACCCGTGGGTCGCCCAGTTTTACATGCTCAACCCGATGACGGTTATCATTACCGGCTACCGGGCAATGCAAATGCCCGGCATTTCGTTTCCCTGGATGGTGACCAGCGTGGTAGGCTTGCTCATCCCGCTGGCGAGCATGCTGGTGGCTTATGTTGTCTTCCAACGCACCCAGCGCTATTTTTCGGACATGCTATGATCGCCATTGAAGCCAAAGGACTGGGTAAGTGGTATCGCAAGCAGGATATCGGTTCGCCGACACTCCTCGGCGCATTGCCGCGCTGGCTGAGCGGCGTTAAG